>JASEFH010000003.1 GCA_030019205.1 Methanomicrobiales archaeon | reverse complement strand
GGATACCGTCGTCTGTGACAAAGGATACTACGCCTACGCAAACTACGTGCAGGGGATCTTCCGGTTCAACGTGGTTCCCCTGATCCTGACCAAGAAGAACTTCTCCCTGCAGAAACTCCTCGGGAAATTTGTCTATCCTCTCTCGATCTTCGGACGATCGGATACCGCCGACCGGATCCGGCGGTATCGGGAGCTGGCCCGCCGCCTCCTCCGGCAGCTGCAGGAGCAAGACCGGTTCCGGGAGATCCGATCCCGGATCGAAGATGTGTTCAAGATCGCCAAGAATGCATTCTCCTTACGGAGAATACACCGCTATACGACACGATCCGTGACAAAGGCGGTAGTCCTGAATGTACTTTTAACCGGACTCGTCATATCGCAGGGATTCCGGTCAAAGGTGCAGTTGCAGCGGCTGGCGGAATGGTGAAATGCGGAGGGGGCTATACGAAATTATGGCAGGCGTACTCCGCTCGAAGAAAGAGGAGGCATTTTTCGTCGCCCCTTCGCAGAGACCGAAATCCTTGAATGTACAATCCAAGCTGCCGAGATCGCAAGCATAATCAGCGCGAGGATGGCTGCGGCCGGCTCCCCGGTGAATGCATTCGATATTCTTATCGCCGCCACCTCGATGGCAAACCATGCTCGGGGAATTCTCACGGCCGATGCAGACTCCACTGAGATCGCAAAGTTCACGGAGATCGGCGTGCCCGGCTGCGACAGAGAATAATCTGGCAGCAACGGGGTTCTCCAATCTGACCGAGATGGTGCGAACCCGCACCACGCTGAAACCATTACCTTTTCACAATACGAGATTGTTGTGCAGATCGTCTGAACGTTGGCATGCTTGCGTTAGCGCAGGATTATCAGAGAATCTGCAGGAACGTGGATTACTGTCATTCTATGTCCGGGACCAGAACCTGGCCCGGTTTCCGCCATGTCGGAAGGATAATCTAGGGCCGGGAAAATACATGGACCGGCACAGATGGACGGACTCAAACGCTTCTCCTGCATCGCACGGATGCCCGACGATCCCGGGGCCCTGCACCGCGCCGCGGAGATCATAAAAAAGTACGAGGGCAACATCAACCGCATCCACTACAACCGCCGCATCGATCCCTACACGGTATTCTTCGAGCTGACGGCGACCGATGCGGCCTATGCCAGGATGACAGAGGACCTGGAGCGGATCGGCTACCTCCAGACCACGCTCGCGACGCCGAGCTTCCTGCGGTTCAACGTTTATCTCCCCCACCAGCCGGGCGCCCTGCTGGAGTTCCTCGATTATACCACCTCCGCCGACGCGAACATCGCCTTCATCGACTTCGACGACAAGGGGCGGCACCCGGAGCGGGTGACGATCTCCCTCACCCTCGAGGAGAGCGCGATCGCCGACCGCCTGCTGACGGCGCTGAAGCCCCGCTACCGCCTGGAGATCCTGGAGTACGACACCACGGGGGAGAGACTGGACGACACCGTCTTCTACGTGCGGTTCGCCCAGAAGCTGCGGCCGCTCGTCGGCGAGGCGGAGGACGCGTTCCTGATGCGGCTCCTATCCGATATCAACCACATCGTCCAGGAGCTGAGCGCCCTCGGAAAGGACCACCGCCAGGTCTTCGAGAGCATCCTCCGGAGCGGCGCCACCCTGCACCAGACGGCGGGGGACGGCTTCTACGCCGACGTCCAGCGATTTCCCGTCACGGAGAGCGTGGAGCTGCTCTGCTTCCAGCTCCCCTGCGGCGGGAACGTCTACCTCCTCGCCACGCCGGAAGAAGCCCTGATGGTGGACACCGGCTACGGCATCTACCATCCCGATGTGGCGGCGATGATCAAGTGCTACTACGCGGACGGCCCGATCACGCGCATCCTGGTCACCCACGCGGATGCCGACCACTCCGGGGCCGGGGGCTACTACGATGTGCCGGCCGACATGCACCCGGCGACGCGGTCCATCATCGAGAAGGCGAACCGCGCCTACGGGTCCCGCATCGAGACCTCCATTCTGGAAGAGGTCTATACCAAGCTGATCAACCTCTTCTCCCGCTTCCGCCCCCCGGAGCGCTACCGCCTCTTCCCGCCCCCGCACGGGGAGTACTACTCCGTCTTCCCCGTCCTGGAGCGGATCGGTATCGGAGACCTGGAGTTCCTGGTGCTGGAGGGGCTGGGCGGGCACCTCCAGGGGCAGGTCTACCTGATCTGCCCGGAGTGCGGGCTGCTGTTCACCGGGGACACGGTGATCAACTTCGGGAGCCTCACGGCCGAGCGGAGCGAGTTCAACACCTACGCGGACTTCCTGATGACCTCGGTGAACGTGGACTCCGATGTGGCGAGAGGAGAGAGAAAGGCCCTGCTGGATATCGCCCGGGACCTGGATGCCGCCGTGGCCGCATCGGGGCGGCGGTGCCTGGTCTGCGGCGGGCACGGCGCCGTCTCCGTCCTCAGGGAGGGGAGACTCGAGAGCGCGGGCAGGGTGGAGCGCTACAAGAGAGAGGGTTAGCGGGGGTCTCCCGCATCGGGCCCCCGGTACTTCGCCTGCTCGAGCAGGCAGTCCAGGATCACCAGCGCGAGCATCGACTCCGCCACGGGAAGGATTCGGGGGACGATGCAGGGATCGTGCCGCCCCTGCACCGTTATCTCCACTGCGCGGTTCTCGGTGTCGACTGTCTTCTGGGGTTTTGCTATCGATGAAGTGGGCTTCACGGCGATCCTCACCACGATCTCCTGCCCCGTGCTGATGCCGCCCAGGATCCCGCCGGCGTGGTTGCTGGCAAATCCCTGCGGTGTGATGGGATCGTTGTTCTCGGAGCCGAAGAGCCGCGCCGCCCGGAAACCCTCGCCGATCTCCACGCCCTTCACGGCGCCGATGCCCATCATGGCAGCGGCGATGAGGGCGTCCAGTTTTCCGAAGACCGGGTCCCCGAGGGCGGGCGGGACGCCGGATGCCGTGACCTCCACGATGCCCCCGACGGAGTCCCCGGCTGCCTGCGCCGCCGCGATCTCCTGCTCCATCTCCTTCGGATCCGTCCGCCCGTGGATCTCCCGGATCCGCGCCGCGATCCGGATCCCGCGGGCGGCCAGGATCTTCATCGCCACGGCGGCGGCGGCGACCCGGGCCGCCGTCTCCCGCCCCGAGCTCCGTCCGCCCCCGCGGTGGTCCCGGATCCCGTACTTCGCCTGGTAGGCGTAGTCCGCGTGGCCGGGGCGGAAGACGGTGCGGAGCGGCTCGTAGTCTTCGCTCCGCACGTCGCGGTTCTGGATCAGGAGCGCGATGGGGGCCCCCGTGGTCCTCCCCTCGAAGACGCCGGAGAGGATCTCCACGCGGTCCGCCTCCTGCCGTGCCGACGCGAACGGGCTCCGCCCCGGGCGGCGGCGGTCCAGGAGAGGCTGGATATCGGCCTCGGAGAGCGGCAGGCCCGGCGGGCAGCCGTCGATCACCACCCCGATCGCCTTCCCGTGGCTCTCCCCGAAGGTGGTACAGCGGAAGTTCCGCCCGAAGGTGTTCACGGCGGGATCGCCTCCCGAACCAGCTGTTCCGGCACCCGGATCCCCGTGAAGACCTCGAACTGCTCCCGTGCCTGGTGCACGAACATCTCCCTCCCGGAGATCGTGGCGCAGCCGGCGGCTTTCGCCTCGCGGAGCAGCGGTGTCACCGGCGGGGTGTAGACCAGGTCGAAGACCGTGCACCCGGGTCGCAGATCTGCGGCGGTCAGCAGGGTGCGGGTGTCGGGCTCCATCCCGACGGAGGTCGCGTTCACCACCAGGTCCGCCGGGATCCGGCGGATCTCCTCGAGCCCGCCGGCCCGGCACCCGAAGCGTTCGGCGATTCCCCGCGCCTTCTCCACCGTGCGGTTCAGGATCGTCACGTCCATCTCCAGCGCCGTCATCGCGTACGCCGCAGCTGCCGCCGCACCCCCCCCGCCCAGGAGCACGGCCCGTGAGCCCTTGAGGTGGGCGATTGGCCGCTGGATGCCCAGCCAGTCGGTATTGTAGCCGTACATCGCGCCTCCGCAGCGCACCACTGTATTCACCGCCCCGATGGCGGCGGCGTGCTCATCCACCACATCCAGGTATGGGACGGCATCCGCCTTGAAGGGGATGGTGACGGAGAGCCCGCGGAAGTCCATCCGCTGCACCGCCCGCATGATATCCCCGATCGAGGGCCACTCGATGCGGGTGTAGAATCCGCCAAGGCCGTAGCGGGCGAAGAGGCGGTTGTACATGGGAGGGCTGCGGCTGTGGGCGCAGGGGTACCCTACGATCGCGTAGAGGCGGGTGAGGCGCTGGTCGGGATCGCGGAGGATGCCCTCCACCCGCTGCAGGTCTTCCCTGCAGAGCCCGGTCATCTCTAGGAACCGGAGGCCTTCCCGTGCATCGCTGCGCCGGACCGCGCCTCTCGCAAGGATCCGGGCGATCGCCCGCGCTGTGCCCGCCGTACTGTGAGCGGTCGTATCGACGCAGAAGTCCGCTGCCCCGATGTAGCGGCCGCTCCGCCGCCGCAGCATTTCCCGCACCTCCTCTTCGAGGGGCAGGTCGGTGAGCGCCGGTCGATTCGACTCCCGTATCCTCCCCACGATTGCCTCCGGGGAGGCCTGGAGGAGGATGCAGGTGCTGTGGCGCCTGAGGCTCTCCACGTTGGCGGGATCCATGACGATCCCGCCGCCGGTGCTGACGACCGCATCCGCCGCCGGGAGCGTCTCGACGACCTCACGCTCCATGCGGCGGAACTCCTCCTCTCCATTCTCCGCGAAGATCCGCGGGATGGTCTTCCCTGCCCTCTCCTCGATCACGGCATCGGTGTCGTGGAACGGGACGCCGAGCATCTCCGAGAGCCGTCGCCCGACGGCGCTCTTCCCCGTTCCCCGGAACCCCAGGAGCACCACCCGCCTCACAGCCCCGCCTCCGCGAGCGCCTCCCAGAAGCGAGGGAAGGACTTCTCCACGACTTCCGCGTGCTCGATCGCGACGCCGCCGATCCCGAGACCCAGGACGGCGAAGGACATGGCGGTGCGGTGGTCGCCCTGCGGATCCACGGCGATCCCTCGGAGGGGTGCCGGGGCGATGGCGATGCTGTTCTCCCCCACCTCCACGCGGGCGCCCATTCGCCGCAGAATCTCTGCGGTGACGCGTACGCGGTCACTCTCCTTGTACTTCAGGTGGGCGATCCCCCGGATGGTGGTGGGCGAGTCAGCCACCGCGGCGGCCATGCAGAGGGTCTGGACGGTGTCCGGGGCGGAGGACATGTCGATCTCGATCCCCGAGAGCCCTCCCGTCCGCTCCACGGCAATCCGCCCGGCACTCCTCCGAACGCGGCAGCCCATCGCCTCCAGGGCGTCCAGGAAGAGACGGTCCCCCTGAACGGAGCCGGGGTTCAGGTTCTCAACGGCGACCCTGCCGCCGCAGACGGCGGCGATGGCAAAGAAGTAGGATGCGGACGAGTAGTCCCCCTCGACGGCGTACCGCGCCGCCCGGTAGCCCCTCCCGCCCCGAACCCGGAATCGGGAGTAGCCCTCCCGCTCCACGGGAACCCCGAAAACCCGCATGAGATCGACGGTCACGTCCAGGTAGGAGCGGGAGACCGGCGGGCCTCTCACCCGCACCTCCACGTCCCGTTCGGCATAGGGTGCGGCCATCAGGAGGGACGAGGCGAACTGGCTGCTCACGCTGCCGTCGATCTCGACACTCCCGCCGCGGAGCCTTCCCTGCACCCGGATGGGGGGGCAGCCCGCCCTCCCCAGGTAAGCGATCTCCCCCCCGAGCGCGTTGAACGCCTCCACGAGCGGCCCCACCGGCCGCTCCTGCAAGCGGGCGTCCCCGGTCAGGATGAGCGGGTTCCCGCAGAGCAGAGCCGCGCCGGTGAGCAGGCGGAGGCTGGTGCCGGAGTTGCCGAGGAAGATCGGCTCCCGCACGCGGCAGGGGGGCCGCCCGCTGCAGCCCTCGATCATGAGACGGTCGGTGCGGCAGTGGACCGCCACGACGCCCATGCGCTCCAGGGCATGGAGCGTGCGATCCGTGTCCTCGGAGCGGAGCGGGCGGTCCAGGATCGATTCGCCCGTGGCGAGTGCGGCCGCCACCAGGGCGCGGTGGGTGTAGCTCTTGGAGGGCGGGGCGGTAAATGCCGCGTCCACGCCCCTCCGCCGTTCCATCGTAACGTTCATTCCAGCCTCCCGTAGCAGCCGAGCTCTTTGACGCAGGTCAGTCGGGACAGCTCCGCGATCGCATCGATCCATCCCTCGGACGTCTCGAAGTCCAGGAAGAAGATGTAGCTTCCGATGCCCCGCTTGGAGGGGCGGGACTCGATCCGGGTCAGGTTGATCCCGTGTCGGGCGAAGGCGTCCAGGAGCGAATGGAGCAGCCCGGGACGGTCGGTCCGGGGATCGATGATGATGCTGCACTTGGTGCCCTCCCCCGCCGGGAGGGGCGTATTGCGCAGCAGCACGAAGCGGGTGATGTTGTGGGGGCTGTTCTGGATCTCCCGCAGGATGATGGGAACCCCGTGGAGATCCGCGACCATCTGCGAGACGACCGCCCCGCTGTGCGGGCGGTTCCGCATCGCCACCGCGCTCTCCGCGTTGCTGCTGGTGTGGATGATCGGACGCTCCCAGGCGTCCAGGAGGTTACTGCACTGCTCGTGGGTCTGGGGGTGGGCGTAGATCACCTCCAGCCGCTCCAGCGGCTCGAAGGCGGCGAGGTGATGGTGCACGGGAAGGTAGGCCTCGCCCACGATGTAGATCCGCTGGCGCTGGAGGGCGTCGAGCGTGGGCCCGACCCCGCCCGCCTCGCTGTTCTCGATGGGTACCAGCCCGAGGACACCTCCCTCCTCGACCCGGTTACAGATGCTGCGGATGGACGGGAGGAGCAGGATGGGCCCGGAGAAGAGTCTCTTCGCCAGTTCGTGGGAGAACGTCCCCTCCGGCCCGAGTGCTGCCACGATCATCGGTTCACCAGGAACTGGATGAGCGCATCCGTCTCTTCTGCCGCCTGCGGGCTGTAGTCCGCGTACTTCCGGGCATTCGCCCCGAAAAACGCACGGAATGCGGGCAGATCACCTCCCTCCACGATGGCGCTCAGATCCCCGGCCGCGCCGCGGAAAGCGGCCAGCACCTCGGGGACGAAGGGGTTCAGCTGGAGCATGTCCCCGTAGAGGTCGGGGTCCTGGGAGAGCAGCCTCCCGACGAGCCCGAGCTCGATGCGGTAGATCGGGCTGGTGAAGGCGAGGGCGCTTCGGATGTCCACCCCCTGGCGCCGCATCGCCTCTGCCATGCAGAGGGTGGAGAAGTGAACGAGCCCCTGCACCACCGCCATCATGCGGTCGTGCTCCTCCGGTGTGGCGAGCACGGTGCGCGCCCCCTCCCGCCGGAAGATCTCCAGCAGGCTCTCCAGGCTCTCCGGATCCACGCGGGCCGGCGTCGCCACCACGAGCTGGTTCCGCAGCGATCCTGCCGAGGGCCCGAACATGGGGTGCAGCCCCACCACCCGGGCCCTCGATGCGAGCATCGCCCGCACGGGCTCCACCTTGAGGGATGTGAGGTCGCAGAGGAGCTGGTCCTCCGAGAGAACAGATGCAATCTCCCGGATGACGGGGACCGTGCTGCGGATGGGGACGGAGACGACCACGAGGTCGCTCTCCTCCGCCAGCTCCCGGTTCGTGTAGGGCCCCCGGCTCCCCGTGCAGCGCACGCGATAGCCGGCCCGCTCCAGCACCCGGGCGAACAGCCCCCCCATCTTCCCCGTGCCGCCGATGATCCCCGCCTGCATCCCCTCACTTCTCCAGGATGGTTTCTTTCACCGCCACGCCGAAGTGCCGCCCGCCCTCTTCCGTGACGCCCAGCACGCGGTCGCCCACCTCCAGGTCGACGACCGAGATCGGCTGTCCGTCCTCGCCGACCAGGCGGACCGTCTCCGCGTTCTGCAGAATCAGGCTCGCCGTCCCCCGCTCGGACTCCGCCTCGACCAGGAGGAGGGGGCGGCGCTCGATCTTCACTCTTCCTACCACGGCGACGGAGAGCCCCCCGCATCGGTCTGCGACCAGCACGTCGTCCCCGATGGCCAGCTCGGAGAGGTAGGCGGTCCTGCCATCCGGCATCAGGACGTAGGCGTGCACCGCGCTGGCGTTCACGCGGAACGGGCGGGGTTCGACGTAGGGGTTCTCCAGGGTCTCGGCGTGCACCAGGAGGAACCCGGAGGAGGTGTTCCCGACCAGCATGCCCTGCCCCTCGGAGAGGAGGGTGCAGGTGTCCACGCAGACCCGGTCCCCCATCCCCACCGGGCGAATCGCGGTCACCGTGAACGGCGTCAGGCAGATCTCCCCCGTGGTCTTTTTGAGGAGCCCGCTCACCGTCCAGACGACAGCGGGATCGTCGGTCGCGAGCAGCAGCCCCCGCGCCCCCTTCTCCAGCACGTGCAGGGCGAGCTCCGCCTCCTCCGGCGTTCTAACAGCCGCGATAATGCGGTTCGACTGCGAGACCAGGTTCTCGAGCGGGATGACGGTCCAGTCGGACGTGTGCACGATCACCCTTCCTGCGGCGGCGAGATCCAGGGCCCGCTGCTCGCTCTCCCTGTCCGTCACCTCGACCTCGAAGACGTCCTTCCCGGGGACGAGATCGCCGTTCTCGGCGATGGTGACGATCCGCCCGAGCTCCCGTACAGCGTCGGCATCCTCCACCACCACGGCATCCGCGCCGCTCTCGATCGCCGCGGTGGCGATCCCCTTGTTGAAGGGGCGGATGTCCACCCAGAGCTCCTTCATTCGCGCATCCCCATGGCGTCTCCCGGTTCGACTCCCTCGTGCACCACGCGGCAGATGGCGGAGACGAACTCCCGCGTGTTCTCCCGCTGGAAGGCGTTCCGCCCCATGCAGACGCCGGCTGCACCGGCCCGGACAGCGTCGCGGATCATCTGGAGGGACTCGAGATCGCTCACCTTCTCTCCGCCCGCGACCAGCACCGGCACCGAGCAGGCCTCCACGATCCGCGCAAACGACCGCGGATCGCCGGGGTAGTTGGTCTTGATAAGGTCAGCCCCGAGCTCCTCGGCGACCCGCACGCAGTGCCCGATCGCCCGGGGATCGGTACCGTCTATCCCCTTCCCGCGGGGGTAGATCATCACCAGGAGCGGCATGCCCCAGCGGTTGCAATCCTTCGCGATCCCCCCCGCCTCCTCCAGCATCTTCGACTCGTTCGGCGCCCCCAGGTTGACGTGGATGGAAACCGCATCCGCTCCGAGGGCGATCGCCTCCTCCACGCTGCAGACGAGCACCTTATCGTTCGGGTCCGGGTTCATGGACGTGCTCCCGGAGAGGTGGACGATGAGCCCGATGTCGCGTCCGCGCTTGCGGTGCCCCCGGCGGACGATGCCCTTGTGCAGCACGATCGCGTTCGCCCCGCCCTCGCTCACCTCGGAGATCGTCTCGGTCATGTTGAGCAGGCCGTCGATCTGGCCCAGCGTGAACCCGTGGTCCATGGGGATGATCACGGTACGCCCGGTGTTTCGGTCCATGATCCGCTCCAGGCGGATCTCCTTTCCGATCATGGCGCCTTCCCCCGCAGCACCGCAAGGGCCTCTTCCGCCGTCCTGCCCTCGTGCACGATCATCGCCGCGGCCCGCACGAAGCGGTCCGGCGCCGGGTGCTGGAAGGCGTTCCGCCCGATGGAGATGCCGGCCGCCCCTCCCTGCATCGCCCCCTCGATCAGCTCCAGGGTCGAGCGATCGTCCGTGCGGGAGCCCCCGGCCACCACCACCGGCACCGGGCAGCCCTTCGTGACCTCGCGGAAGGTGTCGACGTCCCCCGTGTAGACGGTCTTCACGATGTCGGCGCCGAGCTCGGCGCCGACTCGGGCTGCCAGCTTGACGTTGTCGACGTCGGTCTCGCACTCGACCTTCTTTCCCCTCGGGTACATCATGGCGAGAAGCGGCACGCCCCACTCCATGCACTCCACCGAGATGCGCCCGAGGTCGGCGAGCATCCGCGCCTCCGACTCCGCGCCGATGTTGATGTGCACCGAGACGCCGTCCGCGCCCATCTTGAGGGCGTTCGTCACCGTATTCACGAGCACCTTGTCGTTCGGGTCGGGGCCGATCGCCGTGCTCGCCGACAGGTGCAGGATCAGCCCGACGTCGTGTCCCCGGCGGCGGTGGCCGTGGAGGGCCAGGCCCAGGTGGCCGATCACCGCGTTCGCGCCGCCTTCGGCCACAAGGCTCACCGTCCGCTCGAGGTCTATCAGTCCCTCGATCGGACCGTTCGTTACGCCGTGGTCCATGGGGACGATGACCGTCTTGCCCGTGTTCCGATCCAGAATCCGTTCCAACCGAATCTCTTTTCCTCTCATAACCAATCGATCCTCCCATTTTTCAACCGATCAAAATGGGAAATGCCTAAAAATACCAGAAGAAGCGATAAAAGACGGCGGATACCGTCGATGGGATTGCCATGCCTGACGGTACGGCCGCTCTGCTGGATGCGGCAGACACGATCCCGAAGAGGCGCCGATCACCAGACATTGCTATGCTATAGCATGGCATTGTATTTATACCTGCCTGTCCTGATCCGCCCCCGTTCCGCCCCTGCATTCCATATGGTACCGGCGCATCGCTCTCTCCCCGATCGATCCGGCGCAGGGGCAGACGGGAACGGCTCCTGTGTCCTCAGGATATGCCGGTCGAGAATATGAATGTTCCAGATCATGCGGAAGCATCCCGATCGCATCCCGCACGGCGATGCTGCCGCCGCACTCCCCCAAAGGTCGCCCGGTGCCCTGTCCCGGCGTCCGCCGCATCGGGCGGGGTCCGCGGCCTCCGCTGGATCGATGGCCGATCGGAGGGGCGACTGCCCTGCATGCCTGCCGTTACAGTCCCCGATCCCGAAGGGACTCCTGAACATTCACGTTGTAGGCGATCTCTTCGGCGGTGAGCACCGCCCAGGGGGAGGTCTCGTCGCCCCACTCAATCGCCACCGTCCCGGGGATCATCCGCCCTGCCAGCGTATCCCACGTCCTGACCTCGTTCGTCCAGGAGGTTTTTGTGCTGCTCTCCTCGCCTCTGTAGCGCATCGACTGCAGGGTGCGCAGCCGGGCGGTATCCGGATCGAATCGAGCAATAATCCTCTCCTCTGCATCGCCGAACGGGACGACCAGCACTGCTGTCTGATCGTCCACGGGTTCCCAGCGCACCCGGGGGTCGGTGACCCAGACGGCCGGCATCCATACGCCCTCGGCCCAGAGCGCGAGGTTGGCGCCCTGGTCCACCTTCGGCCCGCCCGACACGCCGAACGGCAGTTCAAGGCGGGCGGTGCCATCGAGGTAATACTCGTTGACCTTCAATAGCGGCAGCCCGAAGAACGTAGCCTCGATATAATGGCGGTAGTTCCGCCCGGCTTCATGGACGAACCGGAACCGGACCGGCAACGTGACGCCGCTGATGCGCATGGTGCCGCGACCGCTGATCACCGCCGACTCGATCCGCGGCACCTCCCTGCCATACAGGGCCCGGTAGAACCGATCCACCGGTGAGGGCAGTCCCTCCGCCAGCGGGGCGGTCTCGATCGCCGGCTCAGCCTGAGGAAAAGGCGGGAAGAGCGAGGGTTTGATCTGCAATCCCAGCCAGCCCAGCAGAACGAGGAAGAGAAGAACAGTCAGGACGATGAATATCGTATGTACGGATTCTGCCATCGTTTCACGCTCGCAGGGGCTATTGAGATTGACCGCTGCCATCCCCCCTCCGTTCGAGCAGATCGAGCACAGGAGCGAATGCTCCACCCGTCTCCGCGGGCTCCGCCCGATATCCCGGGCGCGTCCCGACGCCCGCCCACCCGCAGGGGAGGGAAGCTGCACCAGTACAGGAGGTTTTTATTCTTCATGAAAGTACCGTGACTATGCGGATGAGAAAGAGCCACGCGCTTCTCCTGCAGCTCTACCACGATCCCCGGTACGAGTTCGCACAGGTGCGGGTCGACTACGTCGACCGCGGCGCCCCGCAGGACGCCTCCGCGGTGGATGGGAAGAGCATCGCCCGCCTGGACAGTCGGTACATGGAGATCCGCACCGAGAGGGGGATCACCTGCATTCCCTACCACCGCATCCTGCGGATCCGCTACGGCGACGAGACCCTCTGGGAGCGGTATGCGCAGAGAGAGCAGACGGAAGACGAGATCCACGACTGAGCGCCACCTTTTTTATCGATAATGCCAATATATAGAGGATGCCTCAGTGGCTCAGCCGGTAGAGCGGCGGTCTTGTAAACCGCAGGTCCCGAGTTCGAATCTCGGCTGAGGCTCTCCTTATTTTCGTTTATAGACCCTGTCAGGCTTCTTCCCCGTATCAGAGAGAGGATGTGTTCGGCGATGCATCGCAGCGGAGGCCTGCTGCGCCACGCTCTTCCACGAGCTGACGCACTGGACGGGGCACGCGAGTCGCCTGAACCGTTCGGGCGCCGCGGAGCCGCACCGCTTCGGAGCCATGCTCGCGGCTGTAAAAATCATTCCCGCTTAAGAGGAACCATGCGGCGTGCTTGATTAAAACTGTCCATAGCGTCTATGGGTCTGTTCAATCGTCATGATATCCGGGATCCGAACGACCTGTTCCTCTTCCAGAATGCGGTAAAAAGCGGTATAACCCCGCCCGATGTGGATGCGGTAGAGCTCGTAGCCTTCGCCCAGGTCGAGGCGTTTTTTATCGCCGCCATGTCCGGGATAGGGATCCTCCTGCAGGCGGAGCAGGTGCTCTTTTACAATCCGCCGGCTCCGCTCGGGCAGGGCGTCGAGCAACTTCTGGGCCCTGTTCTTGCTGATGGTCAGCCGATACATCCGGGATCCGCATCAGGGTTCGAGGTCAACGAACTCGTCTTCTTCAATCCGCTTCATGTCCTCCCGGAGTCGGCATTTCTTCTCCCTCTCCGCCATGGTCGCGAGAAGGGCATCGAAGGTCTGGCCCGGCTCCTTGGGCTGCGAGATCTCCCGCCGGACCTCTTCGGAGAGCGGGATCCGCTTCACGGCACCGCCGCGGGATTCTGTCATGGTCACAGGAACGCACCCCCGTATACAGTTGTAAATGCTTACAATGGTGAAAGGTTTACAGTAGGTCCGGACATCGCAAAAGGGATCTTCACCCATGCCTTTTTCGGATTACCCGGTACTCTGATTGCGAGCGAAAACATGTCGATGCTCGGCGGTGACACTACCCATCCCACGCGCCACGAGAGGAAGGGGGAAAGGCGCATTATCGGCTCGCATGGACAGGCGGGAGCCGATCGCTCCAGGGCATCGCCTGTTCAATCGAACTTGCCAGGCGGATGAGTGCGCCTTCCTCCCCGAACCGGGCCATGAACTGCACCCCTATCGGCAAACCCGATCTGCTCTGTCCCAGAGGCAATGTGATGGCCGGCTGTCCGGTCACATTGGCAGCCACGGTGTGGACCCGGGTTTCATCGCAGAGACGCATGTAGTCGACATAGCCGATGTCTGTCCGCATCTTCGTGTATCTGCCAAGTCGCTCCGGCAGCTGGATCAGTGTGGGCGTGAGCAGCATGTCATACCGTTCGAGGAACTTCCCGAAGGTCCGTCGGAAGCTGTTCAGGACAAATTCGGCCATGAACATATCGGCGCCCGTGAGCCCTCGGGAGTACTCGTAGTACGACAGCATCACGGGTTCCAGGGTATCCTCGCTGATCGGCCGCCCCGTCATCGCCGCGAACATGTCCATCCCCGCGTACATCCCAAAAGCCCAGGCCACGCACACGGCATGCAGGTACGTTTCATAGTCAAACACGGGGCTTGCCTCGACGAGTTCGTGACCGGCCGCTTCACAAACGGAGACTGCCTGCTCGACACAGCCGACGACTTCCGGATCGACGGTGGTTCCAGGCTGCCAGGAATCCGCCGTCCAGGCTATCCGCAGTGGCGGTACCGGGGCATTCACCTCCTGCGCATAGGGTCGAGCGGGTTGGGCGATGACAAACGGATCGCCAGGCGCCGGTGCCGAGACCGTGTCGAGCATCCGGGCGGTATCCCGGACCGTCCGACTCAGAACGAACTCCTGCAGCATGCCCGGCCACAGCTCTCCGATGTCCGGACCGAGGGTCACACGCCCCCGAGAGGGCTTCAGCCCGACCAGCCCGCACGCGCTCGCTGGAATGCGGATCGAACCTCCGTTATCACTGCCATGCGCAACTGGCACGATGCCGGCTGCGACACCCGCCGCGGAGCCGCCGCTGGAGCCGCCCGCCATGGCCTCGAGACTCCAGGGATTGTGCGTCTCGCCGACCAGCGCCGATTCCGTCGAGATTCCCAGGGCGAATTCCGGCGTGGCCGTGCGGCCCAGCAGAGTCAAACCCGCCTCCTTGAAACGCTCGGTCAGGAATGCGTCGCTATCCACGATATGTCCCTGCATCAGCCTCGAGCCGCACTCCTGATGCCGTCCACCTTCACCGGCTCCGATGTCCTTCATCAAGAACGGCACGCCGCTGAATGCACCCGCAGAAATTGCACCGTCGTGCAACCCGTCAATACGGTCGTGATAGACCTCGATGACAGCGTTGATTCTCGGGTTGACCTTTGCTACCGCCTCCGCAAAGAGACAGGCCAGCTCTTTTTGGGATACCTCTCCTCTCTTGACCAGATCCGCTAGAGCGACACCATCGCAACGAGAATATTCTCCCAGATTCACGGAAACAGACCCCCAGGCCCATCCCGGATCATGACGATTCTGCGGGCCGGGATGCGACCCGCTTTGCCAGCGGGTCTTTGCCAAGAACCCGCTGGAACAGGGCTGAGTAACCCGGCATACTTCATACTGCACCCCCCTCGATAACACTACAGGGTATCGGCATGGCTTACAAGTGGTGAACGATATTTCCAAGAGCTGTGCACGTTCAGCCAGATTCCGGCTGCAGCGAACAGTGCATAATTCGAACCCTTCCGCTTTCCTTTTTGTACACCGGGATCATTGCAGTCATCGGTATGCCACGAGGGAGAGGACTCTCCACGCAGGACCGGACCTCTCACCGCACCATATCCGAGTGCAGCGGGCGCTCGATCGCGACTGCTCTGGCCGAAGGACGCCTCGCCTGCAAGACATTGACCGCATCCAGGCGTGGTGCCCCGGAGTCGGTGCTCACACAGGTGCAGGCCGTTCGATCTCCGCAAACGAAAAGAATGCATGGGGAAAGGTCAGCTGTTCCTCTCCACGACAAACGTAACTTTCACGATGGCACGGTATTCCACGATCCTGTCGCCTTCGACCTTTGCCGTGCACCCCTTCAGGTAGACTCCTTTGATATGTTTGACGGTCTTCGCGGCTTCCTTCACGGCATTGGCCGCGGCATCGTCCCACCCTTTCGACGAGCTGCCGATCAGCTCGATGACTTTTGCCACGCTGGGCTCGTTTGCTCCTGGCATTTTCCTGCCTCTACCGCTCCCTTACGTCGACCTCCCAGATGAGGTTTTCGCAGAACGTTCGGACAGAAGTGCATGGAATGCCGGCCCGAACTGCGGATGAACCGAGACGGCGGATGAGGGGGCGCGGTATCGGGACCTGAGCGAGACGGCTCGATAGCGGGAAAGAACAGACCTTCCGGCGGAACCAACGCCGCTGAGACCTGCGGTGCAGCCGCCTACATCGACCTCCGTGCCCGATACCCCTTGATCGGGCAGCGCTGCTGCAACCCGCAGGTGCCGCAGCCGCGGGGATCGGCGGGGCATCCGGCACGCGCCGCGATGCTTCGTGCACGTTCGCCTCCCTCGGCTCTCGCGGACGATGGAGGCGCTCCCGCCCTCTCGCCGGCAACTCCCGGGTATCCGTGCATCCTGACGTTCGCGAGACCCGCCTCTCGTGCCTTCCGCACCGCCTCCTCCATCTGGCACTGGATGGCATGAGGGTGGTGCTCGAGGACGAAGTTCGGGCGGAAGGCGAGGAGGTTGAAGGGGAGCGTCTCGTCGATCTCTGCGATGAACGCGGCTACCGGGGCAACTTCATCCACCGTGATGCCGGGGATGACGAGGAACCGGAACTCCCAGAGTTTCTCCGGGGCATTCGTTGCGATTTCGGCAGCGTTCCTCAGCACCGGAGCGACAGGGGCGCCGGTCAACGCCCGGTGGACGTCGTCGTGGTACGCCTTGACATCGTAGGTTATCGAGGTGGAGAACGCGAGCACCCGTGCAAGGGATTCTTCGGTCATGAAGCCGTTGGTATCAAAATTGACCTTTACCCTGCTGTCCCGTCTCCGGGCCTCCCTCACCACCTCTTCCACGTAGGGCAGCGAGGGCACGGGCGATCCTCCGCTGAAGAATATCCGGTCAGCACAAAACAGCCTTCCTTTCAGCGACCGGATTGCGGCCAGGGCTTCTTCTGCCATGCTACCGGGATCGACGAAACCCCGCACGGGCCGATGGGTATCGGGATAGTGGGCGATCTCCCAGTTCTGGCAGTTGAGGCACCGCAGGTTGCAGCCGGCAAGGAAGATCGTGTAGCTCTCCGGCGGTGCGGGGTGGAGCATCGCGGAGGCAACCTCGGGCATGCCGATCCTGCAGACCCCCCGCTCCCCGCCCAGGCGATCGGCACCGCACCGCCACTCGCAGAGTGTGCAGTTCTCCAGTTCACGAAGGTAGTCCGGCACCACTGCCCCAGTATTGTCCGTCGCAGCCGATAGGGTTTATCCCACCGGGCATCCGCCCAGGTTCTGCAGGATAACCTTCGCCGGGACGATCTCCCTGAGCGCCACTGACCGTTCACCCGCAGCAGCTCCAGCTGCCGGGCGGACGCATTGCGGTTGCCCACCGCCGCGCGGGCGATGGTCATCCCCCGGAAGCGGTCCGTGAAGGCTTTCCGTATGCGGGCGGCGGTCTCGGCCCGCGCTGCATGACACGGTATCCGCCGATCCGGTTTCCATCACCCTCTGCAATGAGAATCATCCGATCGGGAGTCTGCCATGATCCGCGTGGAGGCGCCTTTCAGGTCCCGGTCCCGCCGAACATCCCGTTCCCCTCCCTGTCAGCCGGGATCCGCGCCGCTTGCATTCCCCGCAGCACGCCGGACGTGACACTGGCGAAGCGTCCCGGAGAGGCCCCGGTTCCGCGATCTTTGCGAGTGCTGCGAGCCGATCGTGGAAAACCAGGATCTTCGGAACGAATGCGGATAGAATAATCAGCTCGTTTCTCCAGTATGTGCGGTTCACCCTCATCGAATCTCGATTCGTTCCCCGGTCACCATGTAGTACACTTTTTCCGCGATCTGGCATGCATGATCGCCGCAGCGTTCGAGGTACCGCGCGATCATCACGTAGTTCGTGCACCGCGTGATGTTCTTCGGATCCTCGATCATGTAGGTGATGCACTCGCGGAAGATGGAATACCGCAGGGCGTCTACCGCGTCTTCCTGGGTCCTGATATCCTCAATCCGGGACAGATCTTCCTGATCGTAGGCAACCAGGGCATCCGCAATCATGCCAATGACGATATCCCCCATGTGGGGAATGCTCACCAGGTTGCCGATATGCGGCGCACCGCTCAGCCCGGGGACTACGATAGCGATATCCTTGCCGTATCTGCCGATGCGGTAGAGAGAAGTGATCATCTTCATCGAGGCGGCAATGGTTCTCAGGTCTTTTGCCATCGGCTGGTAGAGCGCGATGAGCCGCAGGCATTTCTGTTCGATGTCGTGATCGAAGTCCGAGATCCGCTTCTTCTCGAGATCCACGGAACGTGCCAGTGCACTATCCCGGTTCTGCAGCGCTTCCATCGACTGCTGCAGCATGTCCCGCGCGAGATACCCCATCTGCAGCACATCCTTCTTCAGGGATGCGAGTTCCGAACGATATTTCTCCACCATGGCCTATCCGAACCGTCCTGTGATGTACTTCTCTGTCAGTTCTTCCTTCGGATCCTCGAAAATGCGCGTGGTTTTATCGAATTCCACCAATTTCCCGAGGTACATGAACCCGGTAACGTCGCTCACCCGTGCCGCCTGCTGCATGTTGTGCGTGACGATGACGACGGTATGCCTCTGTGCGATCTGCACGACGAGATCCTCTATCTTTGCCGTGGCGATGGGATCCAGGGCAGAACAGGGTTCATCCATCAGGATCACCTCCGGTTCCACCGCGAGGCAGCGGGCAATGCAGAGCCGCTGCTGCTGCCCGCCGGAGAGGTTCAACGCCGGTTCGTGGAGGCGATCCTTCACCTCGTCCCAGAGTGCGGCATTTTTCAGGCTATTTTCAACGATGCGATCGAGCGCTTTCTTCTCCCTCACTCCGTGAATACGGGGCCCGTAGCAGACGTTATCATAGATGCTCTTGGGGAATGGGTTGGGCTTCTGGAAGACCATGCCGATCTTCTCCCGAATCCTGTAGACGTCAGCATCCGCGTCGTAGATGTTATCGCCCTTGAACAGGACCTCTCCCGTGACTTTCGATGAGCCGTTGAGATCGTTCATGCGGTTGAAGCAGCGGATGAGGGTGGACTTCCCGCATCCCGACGGCCCGATCAGGGCCGTGATCCGATGTTGGGGGATGCGGACAGTGATATCTGTGAGAGCCTGCTTCTGCCCGTACCAGAGGTTCAGATTTTTTGCCTCAAGGATCGTGGATTCGTCCATGTCTAGAACACCTTTGCCCACTGGTATCGCCAGCGGACGAGAATCGCCGCGAGATAGATGGATAGAACGAGCATAAGGAGCACGAGTGCGGTCCCGAACTGCTGATCGGTTGCTCCGGGGACGTTTGTTGTGAGAATGAACAGGTGATAGGGGAGAGCCATCACCGGCTCGGACAGGGAGGAGGGCAGGAAGCGGCTGCTGAATACGGCCGCGGTGAACATGATCGGGGCCGTCTCGCCGGCAGCGCGTCCGATACTCAGGATCGCCCCGGTCATGATGCCGGGCATTGCAGGGGGGAGAACGGCATGCCATACCGTCTGCCACTTGGTCGCCCCGACCGCGTAGCTCCCTTCGCGGATGGAAGCGGGGATCGAGCGGAGCGCTTCTTCCGTCGTGCGGATGATGGTGGGAAGGATCATCAGCCCGAGGGTGATCTGGCCGGCGATCAGTGAGACACCGAAGTTCAGGAAGAGCACCAGGAATGCGAACCCGAACAGCCCGAAGACGATCGACGGCATCCCGTTCAGTAGATCCACCGCCGTGCGGATCCCCCGCGTCAGCGCATTGTCAGCGGTGTACTCGATGAGGTAGAGGGCGGTCGCGATGCCAACCGGCAGGGCGATTGCCAGCGCTCCACCCACCAGGTAGAGCGTCCCGACAATCGCCGGAAAGATGCCGCCCTCCCGCCCGAGGTTTCGGGGAGACTGCGTCAGGAACTCCCAGCTGATCGCCCCGGCGCCGTTCACGACGATCCCGGAAAGGATCACCCCGAGAATGGTGAGCACGATCAGGACGGAGAGCGAGATGAGGCAGAATGCCCACTTCTGTGCGGATCTGGGATGGAATGTCCATTTCAGGGGCTGATGCACGAAGCAGATCGAGGTGATGCCGTCGATCAACCGTGCAACCAGGACGGGAGGAGCCAGAAGGAGGGGGAGGAAGGCGGTTCCGGCACCTGCCAGGAGGGTGAAGGGCCACTTCAGTGCAATGCCGTTCATGAGATTTCGCATCCGTCTAAACCCTCCCGGCTGGATTCCGGACGGACCGGGCTTCTGCAGCCCCTGCGTCCCCTGGATCCGCCTGATGATGAGCATCGCCGCACCGTTGACGCTGAGCGTGATGAACAGGAGGATCACCGCGATCCCGAAGAGCGCATGGTAGTGCAGGCTCCCGAACGCAACCTCTCCCATCTCGATGCCTAGGGTGCCGGTCAGGGTTCGGATCGGAGAGAAGATGTTCGTCAGCGGCTCCGGGATGATGGCCGCGTTTCCCGTCACCATCAATACCGCCATCGTCTCCCCGATGGCGCGCCCCATGCCGAGGATGATGGCGGCGCTGATCCCGGAGAATGCGCCGGGCACGATGACGTTCCTGATCGTCTGCCAGTGGCTCGCCCCCAGAGCCAGGCTGCCTTCCCCGAACTCCCGCGGGACGGCGCTGATCGCATCCTCTGCAACGCTGGTGATCGTCGGTAGGGACATGATGGCGAGAAGGATCGATCCTGCAAGCCAGCTCGATCCCGATGGCTGGCCGAATGCGATGCGTATCCAGTCGGTCAGGAGGATAAGGCCGAAGAATCCGTAGACGACGGAGGGGATACCGGCCAGCAGTTCGACGGCCGGCTTGATAACGGCTCTGGTGCCGGGAGCGGCTATCTCCGCGATGTAGATGGCGCTTCCGATGCTGAGCGGGACGGCGATGACCATCGCCAGTGCCATCACCAGAATCGTTCCCACAATAAGCGGAAATGCTCCGAAGGAGGGATATTCGCCTGCCGGGTTCCACTGCACCCCCCCTATGAAGTTCCACACGCCCGCATCCATGAAGATCTGGTAGCCATCGCGGAGGAGGAATGCGATGATGAAGAAGACTGCGGCGATGGCGAAAAGCGCAACAGCAAAGAGAACCTCTCCAATGAGCCGATCGACCAGACGTCTGTTCATCCGGGGAAGCGATGCGCCGATCAAAGAAGGAAGTTGAAGCCTCCGTCCTCGGAGCCGTTCGAATTCCGTGGACAGCGCCGAAATGCCGTGACTCTTCTCCATAACGTCCCCCTCTCTTGCCTGGAAAAGGATCTGACCGCTCACGACGGCAACGGGATATACTCCGCACGGGCGACGATCTCCTGGCCTTCGTCGCTCAGGATGAAGTCGATGTACTCCTTCGCCAGACCGCCCGGTTGCCCCTTCGTCAGCAGGAAGAGCGGGCGGCTGAGGGGATACCGACCGTCCCGGATGGTCTCAAGGGTCGGTTCGACGGAGGTTCCATCCACCTGCAGATGGAGAGCCTTCACGCCCGAGGTGTACCCGAGCCCGACGTAACCGATCGCCCCGGGCGTCCGTGAGACCTTCTGCTGGATTCCGCCATTGGAGTTGAATTCCTCCTGTCTGCTGGTGAAGTTGCCCTTCTTCATCACGGACTCCCAGAAGTATTCCCGCGTCCCCGATGCGCTGTCCCTTCCCACGACGACGATCGGCAGGTCGGATCCGCCGACCTGGTTCCAGTTCGCATACGTCCCGTTGAAGATCCCCCGGATCTGGTCGAGCGTCAGGTGATCGACAGGGTTCTGCTGGTTGACGATCAGGATGATGGCATCCCGGGCGATCTCGTGCCTGACGATATCGGGGTACAATGCAACCTCTTCCGGCTTGAGATCCCGCGAGGACATGCCGATATCCGCCGTGCCCTCCCCGACGGCTTTGATCCCGACACTCGAGCCTCCTCCGCTTATTTTGATATCCGCATCGCTGAATTTCGCCTCGAAGGCCTCCCTCTCGCTTTCTGCGATGGGAAGCACCGTCGTGGATCCTGTTACGGCGATATGCCGGGATGCCGCAGCCGAACCTTCATTCCCGATACAGCCTGCCGCCAGCAGGAACAGGACCAGGATACCTGCAAAGGCACCCCTGGCAACCGCTCGTTTCGCTGGAAACCGTACACCGTTCATCGCAGAGTAGATGGTCCGGGATTTCTATATTGATTTTCGACATAAAATATATTAATCTCAATAATAAATATAGACAAATATATTTTATTTGGATAGAATATATTTATGTAGAAAAACATAGAATATTGGCCTATGGAGCTGCGAAAGGTACAGATGACGGGCGGATCTTCCTACGTCATCTCCCTTCCGAAAGACTGGATCCAGTCGATGAACATCAAGAAGAACGAGCCGCTCCAGATCAAGATCCAGAGCGACGGAAGTCTTCTCATCCTCCCGCACCCATCAGAAGCGAAAGGTTCGCGGGTGAAAGAGTTCAAGGCCGATCGTATCCAGAATCCCACGTTTCTCTTCCGCTGCCTGGTGGGGGCATACATCGCCGGCCACACAACAATCCGCGTCACCTCCTCCACCCGCCTGTCCCCACCCATCCGCAAGGCCGTGCGGGACTTCAGTTCGATGAGCATCGGACAGCAGATTGTCGAGGAGACCGACTTCTCCATTGTGATCAAGGATATTCTCAATCCCGCGGAGATGCCGTTTGCAAACAGCGTGAAACGGATGTACGTCATCGTCGAGACGATGTACAACGACGCGATGACTGCCCTCGAGACGAGGGACAAGCAGCTGGCAGAAGATGTGGTCAACCGGGACATCGAGGTGGATAAACTCCAGTGGCTGGTAGCGCGCCAGTACCATCTCATGCTGAACGATCCCGCCCTTGCCGAGAAGATGCAGGTATCCGCCGGCGAGGCGCTGAACTACTTCGTCGTCAGCAGGATCCTCGAACGGATCGGGGATCACGGGGTCCGCGTTGCAAAGCATATCCCGATTCTCATCGATCACCAGATCGATCGGACGATAGTATCGGACATGAACGATGCGACAAGGAAGGCACTGGATGTATTGAGTTCCAGTATGCGCTCCCTGTTTTCGGCCAGCATCACCAACGCCAATCGCACCATCGACATGGTGAAAGACCTGGAGAAGATGACCGACGAGATCAGTTCCATCGCATACCAGAAGAAAGGGGTTCTGGCGATCTCCATCGGATACATGGCGGAGAGCATCCGGCGTGCGGGGGAATACGGGTGCGATATCTCCGAGTCCATCATCAACCAGCTCATCAACGAGGAACAATAGCGCAACTGCGGCTTTTTGCACGTATCTCGATTTCAGGCAATATCTGCCCGCTTCCTTCGTCGGAGCGATTCCCCCTCGCCCCCCGATCGTCGTCTGTGCGCAGGCACTCGGCAGGAAGGTAGGCGGGATGCCGGTACAACCCCCGTGACGCGGGGCGTGCCGAACGAGACGCATACCATGTATTCTGGCCCGGTAAGAAGGGGCGGGGCCGCCGCCACAGCCAATCCGCAGTCCGCTGTGCATCCCGGCCGTTGCGGTCGTGCCGCGGCCGCGCTCCCGGGTCCCGCATGCATGCGAACCACGGATTACCGAGGGTGTTCGTTGTGAGGTTCGCCGTGCTGCCCGATCTCCTGACCGAAGACGCCGGAAGGGATCCCGCAACATCCACCCGTTCCCGACTCCCGCCGTCTCGAACGCGTGCTGATAGTTCTTCCCGGGAAGCGTGCGGCAGCAGCATCTCTGCCACCTGAATGCCCTCCCTCTTCTCCACGTCCCGGAACCGACTGGAGACGATGTCCTGCCGTTCAAGCCTGCCATGATCGGTATCGAAGACGGGAAGCGAAAAATTGGGTGCTTCGCCGAAGTGCTCGCGCAATCAGCCCCCGCGGCCCTGCAACGGATCAGCGTACCGCAGGTGCGTCTCCCCTCCGAGTTCTCAGGGGACGAGGATCCGTCCGACATTCGGCACTGATGGATCCTCGATGCGTTCGCTCTCCCGGTACGCCTTCGCAGGATCCTGCTCCGCCATCCCGACCGTCGCCTCAACGGAGATGGAGCGTCCGGGGCTGCGCCCTGTCGCCGTCTTGATCCGGCTCACCGTAGGGTCCGGCGGGATGATGCATCGCATTGAGCGTATATCGGATCTGACCGGGGCATCCAGGCAGGTCCGGGTGCTGTCTTTCGAGATCCACCACCCCGGGTGGACGATGAAGACGGCGACGATGACCGCCGCGATCCTGTCAGGCACCGGAATACTGTGCGACCAGGGAGAAGAGCGCGAGGGACGGGAAGAGCATATCGAACCGATGCGGTTTCCCGGCCGCAGCCAGGCCCGGAGAGTTTTTCCACTCCCCCACCGTCACCTCCCAGGTCCCGGTGAGGTGGCAGCGACAGCGGGAAGGAACCGTCCGCTATGGGGTCGGGCAGTGCCATCGCCGACGCCAGGGCTATCTCAATCGCGGTGAAGAAGATGGGGAGGGCGACGCCTCGACGATGCTCTCCGCCCTGCAGAGCCCATGGGGGAGATGCAGGCTCCTACTTGCGGAGAGGAGGGTGCCCGCGATCAGAGCGATGGAGACGTCCCAAAACCAGTGGATGCCGTCAGCCCGCAGGATCAGGCTGCCCTGGATGCGAGAGTCAACCTGGCGGCGACCCGCTGATGTTGACGGCAGGGGGAGCAGAGGGCGAACCGCAGAATGCTCTACGACGGCGCTCGATCGCCCACCGTCGTCCCTTCCTGCACGCCGGATCACCCCGTCGGGCGGTCTTTACCGCGACAGCAAAACCGTTCGGGCCCGCCGCTGCGGGGACCACCAGGAGAGGGGCTGCGATTCGTTGCCGGGGGAAGAGACGGGCTGGAGAACGATCGAGCCCGGGAAGGGGGCGCGATCCGCCAGGCTCGGAAGATATACCAGCCGGCACCCCTCACCCCTGGCGCAGAGGGCCGCTCAGGCAGCCCGGGTGTTCAGATGGACTGCTCCCACCCCTGCCCCATGTCGATGAGGGGGCGGACCTCGGTGACCTCGAACGTCACCGCCGCCTGGATCATCCGGGCTGCCTGATCGCCGATTGCCTTCGCGAGATTGCTCCGCAGCGCATCGAGCGACGGCCCGGAGGTGGCGATCTCCCTTGCTGTCAGGTAGACCCGGACCCCCTTCCAGTCGGCGATCCCCTGCCCCGGCTCCATGATCAGGAAGACGGCACGGGGATTCTCCTGGAGGTTGGCGAGCGTGCGGTTCTTCCCGAGCCCCATGACGACGGTCCTCTCGTCGACCATGCGCGGGGAGCCGAAGACCGCAGAATCGACCTTTCCATCCCGGCTGGCCGTGCTGAGCGTGCCTATCCGGGGCTGTTTATTGAAATAGTCCATCAGTTTCGACGCCATAATTACCTCTGCATACCCCTATTATCGCCGTACCTGTTAAAAAGGTGCCGCCTTCCCCGCTGATGAGGGGCAGCGGGGGGGGAACGGGCGGTCTGGAGGAGGAGGCAGAGGCAGGCCCTGCATGTCCGCAAATCCTGTCCGGGATCCCCGCGGTCCGCGGGGTGCGCCGGCAACGCCATGGCAGGCCCAGCTGGCAGTCGCGGGAATGGCAACTCCCATTGCCCGCAAGGTGCAGCCGCACCGCCAGGCCTCGCCGTTCGGGCGGTGGGCGGTGTCGTGCCAGCGGATCGCCCCCGGGTCGCTCGTCCGCCCGGAGAACGCGAGGGCGTTCTCGCGGGGATGATGGGATCCCGCAGGTCGTACGGGAACGGGAGCGCCGCCGGCGCGGGGCACGCGGGGGATCGGGCCGATCGGACCCATCCCGATGGCGCTCGAGAGATTCGGCGTTGCGATCGGGCATGCCGAGCATGGCAACACCTGCAAGACTCCCGCACCCGCCTCCCGATCCTGCTCCGGACCCCGCCCACGAGGGCTCCGATGCTGCAGCCGACGGGCCCGAGCCGGCCCGGATCCGCGTTGTGGCGTGCGGCAAGCAGGTCGGCCCCCCGCCGGATCGCGATCACCGTCGCCACGTGCTCCCGCGCGGCCCGACCCGGATCCGCGAGCGCCATCCCCCGACCTGCGCCCGCCCCCCGGGGAGGCTGAACGAAGAGGACGGAGGCATGGGTTCCCGCACCCTCCGGCACGATGAGAGTCGGCGTCCGCCTTCCGCTGCAGGGTCGCCGCATACGCCGGATCGTGAATGGAGAGGCCCTCTCATCCCTCGAAGTCCCTCCCTTTCATCGCGGCCGAAAATCGCTCCGTGCGGGGGGTGCCGGGCTCCACGGCAGCGTCAATCGCCATTCTGCAATCGAACACCGGCGGGGCTTTTCCGTTCCCGCCGCGGGGAATCTGCGGGGGCGTGCCGCGTCGAGGGGCCTGCAGATGTCGTCGCTGCCGGTGGAACTGCAGATGCGCTCCCCATCCGGGGCGCTGACGCCTCTGAATTCCCTGAAACGACCGGATTCAGGCATATTAACCGATCACAGGAAGCAGAACGCCCCATCACAATAACCAATGCAAAATCAGACTCCGATGGCAAATCAAGCCATGAAATATCGTGCGCTCCACTGGAAGAAAAGGGGTATAATAACATTCTGTATTTTTCCGATTGGCTGCAGAAGCAACGTATCACGATGAAACCGGAAATCCTCCCATCACGGGGCGCTCTCCGTATGCAGCGGCGAGTCCGAGGCCATGCGCTGACACATTCGGGATATCCGTCATCCTGCGTGAAAACGGGACTTCTGCAGACATAGTTTCGGAAGAGTCTGTGGCGGCAATACGGGCAGGGGGGGACCGCTGTGCTGGCGTACGTCACAACAGAAATAGGTTTCGGAAATGCTGCTCCGTCCCCTTTCGCACGTCCTTGCCCCTATACCCGTTCCTTCGACCCTTCCGCGACAGACCCGGCGCGTCAGGGCGGATGGATGGAATCGGTCCATCCGGTGCAGGGGTTCCGGAGATCGCCGCGATCCCCTGCTCTCGCCTACCGCCCTCCCTCGAAACACCGGCGGAATCGCTCGACCAGGTCGGCGATCTGCTTCTCGCGCTGCCCGCGCCAGATGACGATCCCCGTCGCGCAGACGGTCGCGCCTCGGGACTCGCAGACCTGCCGCATCCGCGCGATCGCCTGATTTCCGCCGGTTCCGGCAAAAGGCAGGCCCTTTGTAACGAAGCAGGCGACCGTCTTCCCCTGGAGCGAGGGGATCTGCGACAGGTAGGTGTCCATCCCCTTCGAGAGGGCGAACCCGTGGACGGGAGCGCCGAAGACCAGTCCCTCGTAAGCGCCCGCATCCGGCGGATCCACGATCCCCACGTTCCTGTCCTGCGGCTTTCCGGTCAGTTTCAGCCGTTTTGTTTCCGCCGTGTGCCCCGCAGCCCGCAGCCCCTCCTGAAGCTGCCGGGCAACCGCGAGAGTGTTGCCCGTCTCCGAGTGCACAATGATGCCAATCTTCATCCCCACTCACCCCCTTGTTCTCCCCGCCAGCGCCGAAACGCCGCCGGCTCTTCTGACCGTCGTACCGGTATCGTGCATGCATGGATTCTCCCCTCATGCTATTACAATGCTACTGTTCCTGAAACGACCGCATCCGACCGGGGAGTGCTCGCCGTTGCCTCCGGCACGCCTGCCCTGTGCATCGGAGTGACCTGGTGCACAGCGGCGGCAGGCATCCGCGTCATCCGGGACCGATCCGAGGATCCGCCAGCACGGGTGCTGGAACATCCCGATGCACCGCATTTTCAATTGAAAACTTCGAGCAGCCGGAAGGCCCGGTGAGCATGATCGAACCTGCGACGCCCGACGCATGGTTCAGGCATTCCGTTCGGATCCTCTGCCGGGGCGGAGGATCGAGAGCGTCCATGCCGCTGCATCCAGCCCCCGGCGCGGGCGATCGGCCGCCGCGGGAGATCTGCGTCGCCCGGATCCGTAAGCGGTGGCAGGAATGGATCCCGGGGTGCGTGCCACGGAAGGCGGATATTCCGGTTCACGTTGCCTGGCCACCGGGATCCGGAAGCAGCTGCGAAATTGGAGCCGGATGCGCAACACCGGCAGGGGCAGGCGCGGCCCATTTTCGAGCTGCACATGCACCTATCCAGCGCCCCGATCATCGCCTGCCTCCGCAGGGTCCGCCGGTTCACTCCGTGGCCTCTATCCGATCCGCGGGCGATATCGCGGAGCAACGTGCGGATGGCGCAGGAGTGCGGCGAAGACTCCGCCGCAGCCAACATGCTCGTCGGCTACCCGCCTCCCGTCCGGGCTGAACAGGAGATCCCCGGGGCGATCGTGATCGGAATAGCGCTTGGATACGCCGATATGAACCGTCCGGACAACCAGGTGCGGAGTCCGGGACGGCCGCTCTCCGAGGTTGCGCACGGACAGCAAGAACCCCGGGGCAGGATCTCGCCATCGGGGAGGGGATCCGCTATCCGGCCGGTGTCATTCTGCGGCTCTTTGCCGCACAACCGCCGGGTGAAACTATCTCAACATCTTCGGGCGGGACATCACCGAGCGCAAGCGTGCGGAAAAAGACCTGCAGACGAAAAACGAAGCCCTTGCGATGGCATACGAGAAGCAGAAGACCATCCAGGAGGAGCTGAAGCAGTCCAAAGACAGACTCACAAAGAGCCAGAGGGAACCGGAGGAGACCGGCCTGTGCCTGGAGAATCCTATCGGATATGCAAACGCCCCCTTCCATCGTGTGGGACCCATCCCCCAGAGTTCACGTCTCGGCCCGTCGCCGGGACGGGATGGTGCAGTTCTCGGTGCAGGACAACGGGATCGGGATCGATCCGCGGTACTCAGAGAGGATCTTTGCGATCTTCCAGCGGCTGCACGGGCAGGAGCCGTAACGAGGGCACCGGGATCGGTCGAGCGCTCTGCAAACGGATCGTGGAGCGGCACAGGGGTAAAATCTGGGTCGAGTCGGAGCCGGGGAAGGGCTCGACCTTCTGCTTCACCCTAACGGCGGTCTAACCGTCCTATCCAGCCCGGGGGGCAAACGGCAGGGCGACTCTGCGACTGCAGGGATCCATTTATCTTCCGGGAACGCAAGGATCCGCACCACCGAGTTCAGGGAAGTGCAGATGGCAGATCATGACTTCGGCTCCCCATCCCGATGCAGAACGGCAGGATTCACCCTGCGATTCGCCGCAGAAGCGACCTCCTGATACGGCATGCGCCGATTGGGCGGCGGATCCCTGCCGCGCGGATTCCGGAGCGGGCGAAGAGGGGCTGCGGGAGCACCGCCTGAGGGCGCTCGTGGATAAGTCCTCGGACACCATCCTCCTCCTGGACGGGCGGGGGACCATCCTGTTCGCGAGTGCTGCCGTCGAACAGATCGGAGTCTTCCGCGCGAAGACGCTCGTCGGCAGGAGCGCGTTTGAGCTGGTGCAGCCAGAGTTCGTCCCGCAGGTGCGGGAGGCATTCTCCTTCCTGCTGCGGCATCCCGGGGATAGCAGAACGATCGAGCTGACCTTCCCCGGCCCGAAAGGCGACCAGCGGATCGAGGCGATCGCCACCAACCTGCTGGAGGATCCTGGCGTGCGGGGTGTCGTCGTCAACATCCGCGACATCACGGAGCGGAAGCGGATGGAGGAGGCCCTGCGGCAGAGCGAGGAGTTCCTGAACGATGTCTTCCACAGCATCCAGGACGGGATCAGCATCCTGGATCGCGATCTCACCATCGTGCGGGTGAACCGCGCCATGGAGGAGTGGTACTCCCGTGCCATGCCGATCGTGGGAAAGAAGTGCTTCGCGGTCTACCAGGGGCGGGATCGGCCCTGCCTGAACTGCCCCACGCTCCAGACCCTGGCGACCGGCGAGCCCGGGCATGCCGAAGTCCCCCGCCCGGGCCCCGGCGGGGAGGTGGAGGGCTGGATGGATCTCTTCACCTTCCCCCTCATCGACGACCGCACCGGGGAGTTCCGGGGGATCATCGAGTACGTGCGGGACATCACGGAGCGGAAACGGGCCGAGGAGCGGCTGATGGCGAGCGAGGAGAAGTACCGCCGCCTCTTCGACGAGGATATCACCGGCAACTTCGAAACGAGCCTTGACGGGCGAATCCTGGACTGCAACCCGGCCTTCGCGGCGATGTTCGGGTTTGCATCGGTGGAGGAGGCGAAGGGATCGAGCGTCCTCGATCTCTACATCAGCCCCCGGGACCGGGAGGAGGTGCTCGCCCGCCTGCAGAAGGAGAGGCGGATCTTCAACGAGGGGAGGATGCGGCGGCGGCGCGACGGGACCCGCATCCACGTTGTGGAGAATATTATCGGCATCTTCGACGAGAAAGGTGCCCTCGCGGGGGCCAAAGGCTATATCATCGACGATACCGAGCGCCACCGCGCGGAGGAGGGTCTGCGGCGTTCCATGATCAGCCTCAAGCGGTCCAACGAGGATCTGGAACGGTTCGCCTACGTCTCCAGCCACGACCTGCAGGAGCCGCTCCGTACCATCGTGACCTTCTCCCAGCTGCTGGAGCGGCGGTATAAGGGGCAGATGGGCCCGGAGGCCGACGAGTTCATCGGCTTCATCGTGGACGCCGGCAAACGGATGCAGGCGCTGATCAACGACCTGCTGGAGTTCTCGCGGGTGGCCACGCGCGGCGGCCCGCCAGCCGAGACCGAGAGCGAGGCGGTGTTGGAGCACGCCCTCGCCGCCCTCGCCTCGACGATCGCGGAAAGCGGCGCGGCGATCAGCCATGGCCCCCTGCCCGCGGTGCTGGCGGACCCGACGCAGCTCCAGCAGATCTTTGCGAACCTGATCAGCAACGCGATCAAGTTCCGGCGGGAGGGCGTGCCGCCGGATATCCGGATCTCCGCCCGATGGGATGACGTGATGTGGGAATTCGCAGTGGCGGACAACGGGATCGGGATCGAGCCGCAGTACCAGGAGAAGATCTTCGTCATCTTCCAGCGGCTGCATGGGCGGGAGAAGTATCCCGGCACCGGCATCGGGCTTGCCATTGTGAAACGGATCGTGGAACGGCACGGCGGGCGCGTCTGGGTCGAGTCGGAGCCGGGGAAGGGCTCGACCTTCTACTTCACGCTGCCGGCCGCCCGGGAGCCCGCCCCGGAGAAGGAATGAACTCTGCGACGCCCCGCATTGCTGCATTCAGCATTCCCGTCCCGGCACAGCTGCATCGACGCACTTCCCGTCGCACTGTCAGCCCAACGCGCGGGACAGGGCGGGGAGACGGTCGATCGCCCCTCCGACGCCTCGTGCCAGGCAGGGAATCCCGAGGAGCATGTGCCATTCCCCCCTCCGGCAAAGGCCCCCTGTAAAAAGGAGATCGTCCGGCCCTACCATTTGACCTGAACGGCCTCTTCCAGGGGCATCGCCGGTGCGATATGGGCCACCCCGTACTTGCTGAACGGCCCTGTGATCTTGAGGAGAGACTCCTCGTCCGGTGCCTCAAAGATGGCGACAGACATATGCCTCCCGATCAGGAGGTACCGCTCCCGCACCTTCACTTCACCCGGGTATCTGTATTCTCTCCAGAGCCTGTGCACCTCCTGGGCATGCTCGGGGTCGAATTTGTACCACAGAACGAATAACATGCTTTTCCACCTCGTGCCGATATCCTGCCCCGCTCGGAATGCACAGGGCTTTCCGCACTCTGCATGCAGCCGAGCCGGAGCAGGGGTGAACGATGCGCATCGGTGTATATATACCCACCCATCACGGGTATTCCGCCCCGCCTCCAGCCACGGAGAGCGTGCTGGAGCGTCTTTGGCCACCGGACGATACGACTCTCCTGCAGCCGGGCTCTCTGTATCGGACAGCGAGAGCTGACAGTCCCCGGGGTCGAGAGCGAGCGGCCGCCGTTACTGCAGATGCAGTGGAGGAGCTCGCGGTCAAAGGCCTGCAGCAGCGGACCGGGCTCCAGCGCAATTAGGTGCGACGGATCCTGCAGGGATGATCCGGGATGCCGGGGGACGGCAAAATCCAGGCCGAACGGAATTCCTGCAGTAAAGTTCCGGTTCGCCGCCAGCGCCCCCGACGGGAGGGGATCCGGATGCTGCCGCCCCAACGAGCCCGGCGGAGATGGGCACGCAGCGCAGACGAGGGGCTTCGCTGCAGATCCTGGCGGATCCGACCCGGGGCTGCGGCAGAATCCCACAAGGGACGGAAATCCCGAATGGATCGCTCTCCCACCGCAGAAGCCCGTTCAGCCGGGTCCGGGATCCTCGAAGCGGTAAAAGTAGCACTCCCCCCACCCCCGCTTCTTGCCCGGGCCCAGTTCCCGCAGCCGGGCGTCGGCGTGCTCCTCGCAGACGGTGGAGGCGCAGCAGCCGAAGATCTGGATCCCGATCGCCGCTCTCCCGCAGACATCACAGATCTGGTCCATCTCCCTCCTCTCCATGGTTCGGTCTCCATCGCAGTTTCCGGCGCGCGCTGCCCGGTGGTTTACCCCGGCCAGAGGCCGCCGCGAGGTTCTGCGAACCAATCCGAGGCGGCGGGGGGCGGCCGGGAGGCATTATCGGAGTTCCTGCCGGGATCGCGCTCCTCTCTCGGCAGTCGATCTCGATGTTGATGCGATTCTTCCTCACCGTGATGTTTTCACCCCCTTCGAGGGCGTGCTGGATGCCATCGACGGTGCCTTCGGCCCCGGCCTCCCTGCGAATCTGATCGGCTCCTTCGCGCGAGCAGAACCTTCTCTCCCTCTTTCGGGCGGTACCCCAGGGCGGTCGGCCTGCCGACATGCTCCGGGCAGCGCTGCGATCGGAGATCTTTCCGGAGAGACTATCCGCCCCGCTCTTAATAATACCTGCAGATTCGGCGATGGCGTCGTATCTCTCGCCTGGCGATCCCCCGATCGCCCCTCCTTTTCCCTCCCCCCGTCACTCTCTTCGGAGGGGCAGCCATCAGAGCACCTGCAGGGGGATGGCGTGGCATTCGTCGCGGCTCCGTTGACGCCGGCATGTGAACGGAGCGGTGCCGCGGGGAATATCCGCGGGCGGGCGTGGCAGAGGAGATCGGCGGACCATCCCGGGTGCGATCCCTGGACCATCGGCCTCTGCCCGAGCAGGCATGCTCCTGGCAGCATTCGATTCTCCGGCAGACTGCAGACCTCGATCCCGGCGGATACCCGTATCGGCGGATGCCGGAGGGAATCCCTTTCGATAGCCCCGGAGGCGATTTCGGAACATATCGAAAAGGGGAGGGGCGGAACGAAGAAAAGAGAAGGTATTTAGAGCGGAATTTCATGAAGATCCGGATGGTGATAGCATGTGGTTTGAACTGCTGATACTCATCATCGGTATCGCTTACGGCTACTTCAGCGCCGGCAAGCAGGACCTCTGGGGCATCCTGAAACAGGGGGCGATCATCGGCATCGTCCTGGGTGTCATCTTCGGCCTGATTGCAGCGTTCCTCGCTCCGGAAGGATTCAGCCTGGCTGCTGGCATCGGCGGACTGGTCGGCACGGTCATCGGGATCATCATTCTGGTGATCATCTTCATCGTGGGCGTCTTCCTGGGCGACATCATCGAAGGCGCCATCAAGAAGAGATAACTCCGGAAGCACCTTCCATATCCCCCTTTTTCTTCGCCCCTATCGCGGACGAGCCGGGATACCGGGCAACTTGATGCCATCTGCGATACTGCCGCTCGCTCGAAGGACCATCGTGCCGCCGGGCATCCCGCCGCTCCTGCAGAGCGCTTTAGTCCTCATGGCAAGGGATTGACGACGCCATTGCACCGCAGGGAATGATATCGAATGCCATGTTACCGGACAGCAGAATGCGGCACTGCTTGCGCTGTCGAAATTCTCATCGGGAGCATGGTGAGGATTCTCTGAAATTCTCCGCGGAGGGCGTCGCTCCTCCTGCCTCCTTCGTTCGATGGAGAGCCTTCTCCCCGGCATTCATCGTCCGGGCCTGTCGCACGATTCCCCTCTCCCCGGAGAGGGCAGCTCCCGCAGGGCTGCGAGGGGGATCGTCGATGGGGTATCCGCGGGATCGGTGCAGAAATACCCGGAGAGGTTCTGCAGAGCCGAACTGCATCCACTCTCCCGGATGCCGTGTACGGATGGGCGTATACACGAATCCCGGCAGCAGTCCAGCGGGAACATGCTGCCCGCCATGCCGCTGGACGCCGACGCTTCCTGCCGCGCTGAGGCATTCAGGGCATGCCGGTGCACCATGCAGTTGCCTTCGCAAGAGAATCCGCAGGGGGATTTGGCGTCCGCACGGAGGGGGCTTGGTTCTCGAATACCAGCCGAACGCTGTCTCCCGACCAGACTTCGTCGCGCTCGAAGTTCGCGCTGCCGGCGAACACGTCGGCAGTGCCGTTGTTTTTCCGGTACTACCCGGGATCCGAGACGGTTCCGTCGGGCAGCCCTAGGGAGTGGATCGCCGTCTGCGCGCAGCCGCTCGAGAGAAGCAGGGCAACGAGTGCGACAACGAGAGGAGCAACGCGAATCTTTCTCTCCCTACTGCTCAAAGTTTCAGAATAGATCCTCGATCTCTTTTGAATTCAACGGCAGGCCGTCAGGAATACTGCAGTGTAAAAATACTGTAGGATCTGGCGATTCGCTCACCGGGTGCCGGGGGTCGGGTTCGGCCCCCGGCATCGCCACCCGCAGCCGGGCATTGCTCTGCAGTCGATCCAGCAGGGCGGAGCTGGACCTGCCGCGGACGTCGGTCCCCGACATGCGGATGGACTCCGCGGATTCGGAGTCGGGGGTGGACCTGAAGGACGGTCAGGCATGCAGGCCCTCCCGACGCCACAAGGGCGCCCCGGGCGGCTTTCTCCCGCGGACAACCCATTTCCGTGCAAGAAGCCCTGCTCTTCCGCTGCGAGGGCCCGGCTGCAGCTGAACATACGCTGCATCCCGTTCCTCACGGAACCAGGCTGGATGATGTCTGCCATAATCCATGTAGTGGGTGCGGGCAATTCTGACGGGGTTCTCCCGGAGACCGCCGGGGGGTTGCCGCGAGGGGCAGCAGGATCGCGCGAACCCCTGCATGCCGCTCCTGCGAGGGGGGTTGGGGGCGGCACAGTCATGGCGAATTTCCGGAGCGGTCCGGGGGTGCAGGATCCCGATGACCCGGACGGGCGAGGGGCATTGCCTGTCAGCGATCACCCCCCCGAGCGGCTCGGCATCGCAAACCACGATCCGGATTCCGAGGACCCCGAAGGACATCCAGGCCCGGGAGCATGATACGCTACGGAACCCTGTCTTCCCGAAGATTCCCCCTTCTGTAACCCTTCGAGAGGGGGCACCGCCCGATGCCGGGGATTGCCCTCGCAGGCACTGCCGGTCCGTCCCGATGTCCGGCGTCATGCGCCTGCACTCCCGGTGCCTCCCTGCCGTTTCTGCGGCAGGCGCATCCGCATATACGCAGCAGCTGCGCCGCCACCATGTCTCCCGTTCATCGTCCCCGAATCGAATGCAGCAGGTCGGTTGCGAAGATCCTGCCCTGCGCTCCGGGAGATGGGAACGCACGGGCTCCACGCGGACACGACCGTCCCGGGAATCCTCCTGATTCGCTCCCAGGGGACCGAAACATGATATGCCGGACAGGGATGAGCGCTCCCTACTCCCTGTCTTTCATCTTCAGCCCATCGATCAGTGCAGATACCCGTTCCCGGGCCTCCTCCGTCGCCTTCTCATCCTTTGTGACGAGGATATCCAGGATGTCGCCCTCCCGCAGCGGCGGCAGCAGCCGCAGGGGAATGAGGAACTGGACCGATTCGTCCCCCCTCACCAGGAGAACCGCCAGGTCGCCCTCGATCCGGTCCACCGTGACCTTCATTCAGCACGCCTCCCCCGGCGATTCGCAGACTTCTCCATCGCTATCACTATCAAGTTGATGCATGTCGCCTTTCCCCAGCGGCAGGCAATAGTCATGGCAGGCCTGTGCCTGCGGCCGGCACGAAAAATCGCTGCAGTCGAAGCGGTCCGCAGTGCAGTCGCATGCGGTCGCCCATGAGGATGCCGGCGTGGCTGCCAGCACCGTACCGGAGCGTTCCGTCTCGATCCGATAGGTGCGGCCGTCCGAAATGACCGATATCGTTCCGTCCTGATCGGTGCGGTAAATCGCCGATCCCGTCTGCTCGAGCCGTCGGATCGTCTCCGCCGCGGGATGGCCGAAGGGATTGCCGCTCCCCACGGAGATGATGCTCACCTCGGGAGTCACCCTGCCGAGGAACGCCTCCGATGTGGAGGATGCACTCCCGTGGTGCGCCACCTTGAGGATCTCCGAGTCGATCGCCTCGTCCGCGATCTCCCGCTCGACCGCACTCTCAGCATCGCCCATCAGGAGGACGTCCACCGCCCCGTACGACACCCGCAGCACGACCGAGTTCTCGTTCGTCCCGTCGTGGAACGTCTCCGGGGGATTGAGCACGGCGACCCGCACGGCGGGATCCCAGGCGAGAGTATCGCCGCGGGTCGGGGTCCGGTAGGGGATATCCAGACGGTCGATCGTGGCCAGCATATTCTCGTAGGTTCCGGTGGTATGGGGATACCCCGCATCGACGAACTGGCGCACGGGAACGGCCTCGAGTACCGGCACCATGCCGCCGATGTGGTCGGCATCGGGATGCGTGGCCACCGCGACGTCCAGGGATTTGAAACCGTACGCGTTCAGGTATGCCAGCACCTCGGGGGCGGATCCTATCGAGCCGGCATCGACCAGCATCGTTCTTCCCGCGGGAGACCGCAGCAGGATAGCATCGCCCTGGCCCACGTCGAGGACGTGCACCGTGAGGTTGCCGGATGGTGCCGGGAGGGTGTCGGGAGAGGGGGTTTTAGGCGGGGCATCCTGGCATCCGCCCGAGAGGACGAGGAGGATGCCCACTAGGATCGCGATCCTGTACCACGTCTGCATCGGAGGTCCAGGGGACGTCTCCCCCTGAAATACTTTGGCTTCCCGGGGCGGAGGACGGATCACTTTCGCACCTCCCGTTCTCAAGGTTCAAATGACCGTCCCGGCCACCTCCCATGCATGCAGGATCACATCCAGGTGACGTGCCACCGCTGCGGCTACACCTGGACGTACATGGGGTATAAGGCGGGGCTCGTCGGCAGGGTTCGGAACACCATCCGCATCCAGTGCCGGCGGTGCAGGACATCGACGATTCTGATCCGGGGAAGCCGGAAGCGGTAGCGGCAGTCCCCCCGCTCGGGGCTGCTGGTGCCCAATCCTCCTCCCGCGTCCGGCCGATGCGCTCCTGTAGTCTGCCGGGCGCGGATGCCGCCCGGCATTCCCCCGTCTGCTGCACGCGCTCGCGCCATGCCTTCGGGAGGTTCGGTGAGCCTGCCGCACCGGAAGAATCGGCCGCGCTTCGGAGGACTCCGGCGGGGTGCGCACACGGTATCGTCCGGGAACGGGACGGCGGAATCTTGGACGGCCGCGGGGCGGGCCGATAGCGGCAGCGGCCTCATGCGGGCGTGTGAGTCTGTGCAGGGTGACCGGCGTCGTCCCTCTTCTCCAGGCGCCCCCATGAACGGAACGGCCACAGGACCGGCTGCGGATACCCCGGCATGCGAGGCTGCCGCCGGAGAGCGCGCGATACGGATCGACGGGAGCGTCATGCCCGTGATGCTGGTCTGCAGGTCGCGTTCGGTTTGCCCCGGGATTCGAATGCAGAAAATACGGCGCAGATCCGTGAAGGCCGCCGATGGATCGGATATCGTGCGATCATCCGGGCGGGATGGAACAGGTGGCGGGAGTGCCGAGCGCGGCCACCGCAGGAAGAGATGGGAAAGGCCCATCCGCCTACTCGATGGGGATCTCCTTTCCCCGCGCCTCCGCCGTCTTCTTAAGGCGCACCTCGAGCACGCCGTTCTTGAAGCTGGTCGATACTCCCTGCTCCGTGACATCGGCGGGCAGGAAGACGGTCCGCGACATCGCCCCGTAGGTGCGCTCGCGCAGGTAGTAGCCCTCTCTCTCCTCCTCCCGTTCTCTCCGGCGTTCGGTGGAGATCAGCAGCGTCCTCGGATCCAGGAGCCGCACGTGGATGTCCTGCTTCTCGGCGCCGGGTAGATCGGCCGCCACGATGACCTCGTCCTCGTGCTCCCGCACGTCGACTGTGATCTCGGCCCCCCGCGCGATCGGGAACAGCTGTCGCGTCTCAGGTCCGGGCAGGACCCGTCCAAACCCGCGCAGCATCTCGTCGAAGCGCCTCTGCATGTCGTTCATCATCGCCTCATAATCCCGCCAGAACTCCGATGGCGGTCCTCTCCAAGCCATATCTCTTATCCCTCCTCGTTCTCAACAGACCGCTTCCGCTCTCTCTCCGGGCGGGCGGATGACAAGATTGTCGATGACGTCCACGACCCCCCGGGTGAAATCGGCCGCATTGACCGCTGCAGTGCGGGCAGCCTGGGTAGGAACCGAACCGGAGAGCGTCACCACGCCGTCCGAGACGTTGATCGTCACATCCTCGATGTTCACGTTGCGGTTCCGCTCGATGGCAGCGCGGACGTCATCGGCGATCGTCTTGTCGGCGATGCTCATGGTGGGGACAACGGTGAGCTTGTTCACGATGTCGCACACCCCCCGGGCCCGGCAGGCGATCCTCTCCGCCTCGCCCCGCTTCCAGAACTCGTCCACGGACCCCTCCAGCGTGACCGTGGCGTTCTTCACCGAGACCCGGATGTCCGTCGTATCCAGATCCGGATCCTCGGCAAAGGCCCGCACCACCGACTGCTTGATGTCCTCGTCGCTTAAAAAGGTCACGGTCGGCGGAGGCCTGACGGTGATGTTGTTCTCCACCCAGATGACCCCATCGACGTTCCAGGCATCCCACGTCGCCCGCGTGCGGGCGGTATAACTGGGGACGGTGCCGCTGAGCGTCACGCGGCCGTTATCGACGGTCACCTGTACTTTCGATGCATCCACTCTCGTATCCCAGTAGAGCTCGTCGACGATCTTCTTCTTGATCTCCTCATCCGAAAGTGCCACGGGTCATCACTCCATTGTCATCTGCCGTGATGCCGGCATCTCCTGTTGGATAGAAATTATAAATATGTTTTTAGGGCTCCGGGGGAGACCCGAAGAACGGCGCCCCGGATGGCGCTGCGAAGGGGAGATGGCCCTGGCACCTGGCGGCAGTCTTCCCTGCACCGTTCCCTCACAGTCCGATCCGCGTCGAGACCGCCCTCTCGCGGGCGGCGGCGGTGCGTCCTGCCGTCTGCGATCCCGGCAGTCACCCGGAGCGCCGCGCCATCGCGGGCCATCCGGTCCCCGGCGGTCACGATGCGGACCCGGCAGCCGGAAGGGAGGGCAGGACATCGACCCGCACGATCGGGACGGCATCGTTGCCCGAACCGCGGGCGGAGGGCGGCGACAGAGGGCGCCCGCCCCCGTGCGAAAGCGGCGGCGAGGGCGGATCGTGAAAAGGGAGGGAGGCCGTCCCCCTCCACGCCCTCGGATCGTGCGCCCACGCAGAATCCGTCAGCGCCGAGAGGCCCGAACGGTCAAAAAGAGGAGGAGCCCTAGAATTCGTCCATGCCGCCGGCGCCTCCCGGCGGCATGCCGGACGGTTCGGGGGCTTTCGAAGAGGCGATGACGTCGTCGATCCGCAGGATCATGACTGCCGCCTCGCTGGCACTCGCGAGCGCCTGGGTCTTGACCCGCAGGGGCTCGACGACGCCGCCCTTGGCCATGTCCATCGGCTTTGCGTCGAAGACGTTGATGCCGGCCGTCTTCTCCCCCTTCTCATGGGCGGCGCGGAGCGCGGCGATCATGTCGATCGCGTTGAGCCCCGCATTTTCGGCCAGCGTGCGGGGGACGATCTCCATCGCATCGCCGAAGGCACGGATCGCCAGCTGCGCCCTCCCGCCGAATTGGGTGGCGTACTCGCGGAGGCGGAGCGCCAGCTCCACCTCGGGCGCCCCTCCCCCGGCGACGATCTTCCTGTCCTCGATGACGACCCCCACGACCCGAATTGCGTCGTGGATGGCCCGCTCCATCTCGTCGACGACATGCTCGGTGCCGCCGCGGACGATCAGGGAGACGGCCTTCGGATTCCTGCACTTCTCGACGAAGATCATCTCCTCCCCGCTCAGCTCCCGCTCCTCGACGAGCCCGGCGTATCCGAGATCCTCTCTCTCGATTGCATCGATGCTGTTAACGATGGCAGCGCCCGTCGCCCGGGCGAGTTTCTCCATGTCGCTCTTCTTGACCCGTCGGACGGCAAGAATGCCAGCCTTGGCGAGGAAGTGCTGGGCCATGTCGTCGATACCCTTCTGGCAGAAGACGACGTTGGCGCCGCTCTGAACGATCCTGTCCACCATGGCGCGGATCATCCGCTCCTCCTCGTCCAGGAACGCCTGGATCTGCTGAGGGCTGGTAATCTTGATCTCGGCGTTCGTGTCCGTCTTGCGGTACTCGATCGCCGCGTTGAGGAGGAGGATATTTGCCTCCTCCAGCCGCTCCGGCATCTGGGGGTGGGTGCGCTCCTTGTCGATCACCATTCCCTCCACGAGGCAGGAGTCATCGACGGCGCCTCCGACTCTCTTGTCCACCTTCACATTCTCGGTGTCGACGGTGCCGTCCTCGTCCGCAACGGCCATGACCGCCTTCACCACCAGACCGACGAGGTGGTCGCTCGATGCCTCGGCGCTCTTGCCGGTCAGGGCAGTGCGGGCGATCTTCTCGAGGGTCGCGCGGTCGGTGGGCTGGACGGGGATCGCGATGGCGTTCAGGATCTCCTCCGCCTTCTCGGCGGCCAGGCGGTAACCCTCGGCGATCACGGTCGGGTGGACCTCCATGTCGAGCAGGACTTCGGCCCCCTTGAGGAGCTCGCCCGCGAGCACGACCGCGGTCGTGGTGCCGTCCCCAGCCTCTTCGTCCTGGGTCTTGGCGATCTCGACCATCAGCTTCGCCGCCGGGTGCTCGATATCCATCTCCTTGAGGATGGTGGCTCCGTCGTTCGTGATCGTGATGTCCCCGATGGAGTCGATGAGCATCTTGTCCATCCCCCGGGGCCCGAGCGTGGTTCGCACGGTGTTCGCGATGGCACGGGCTGCTGCAAAGTTCATCCCCTGGGCGTCCCGACCCCTGGTGCGGGTGCTGCCCTCCTTCAGGATGAGGATTGGTTGTCCGGCTAACTGGTATGACATGGAAAATCAACCTCTGCAGGAGAAAACTAGGTTTGTTGTTCTATATAAGTGTAAGGGATTTTGGTCGCAGTGCGTCTCCCGTAGATGACCCCTCCCGGAAGCCGGATGCGTGGCGGTTGCCGGGGGGGGCGCATCGATACCCCCTTCGAAACCGGCAAATCGTCGATCGACGGTTCGGCTGCGCCCGCGGGACTCGGGAGGCCTGCAGGGAGCGTTCCCCTGCGGGGTTCATGGGGAAGAGGATGCCTGCACGACGGATCTCGTAGATCTCGAGCCTGACTCCCCGCGAGGGAACAGGAATGAATGGGAAAGGACACGGTTCAGGGAGATTCCGCAGGGAGATCGGCCATGACGGCTGCAGAGTGAAGGTCGTTTTGTTTCACAGGGAGATGCTCGAGGCTTCGTTGACGGCAATCCATTCCCGGGAGGGGCAAGTCGCAAGGAGCCGCTGGATCCGGGTGCGGGACAGGATTTGCGACGGACAGCACCGGCAAACAGTACTCCCGTCCCTCGCCCAATGCACGGATGCGTTTACTCTTCAGGCGTGCAGGAAACCATGGGGTTTTCAGGCCATCCAGAGTATACGAATGACCGGCCCTCCCGCGTGTTCGCAACCCCCGAGCGCCTGAGGGCAGTATCCGGGAGAGCGATGCGGGCGGCACCCCCGCAGGACGACCACACCCCCGAGAGCCGAGTGCGAAGGGAGGAATCGTCGGGCGGCTGCCCTCACGAATGCCGCGATGGGGGATGCGGACAGGTGGACGCTGCCGCCGAAAACGGAGAGCAAGGGGGGGATGTTCACCGAAAAGGTGACGGATGTCCGCGTCACCGCAGGACCGCGCCCCGGTCCGCCTGCTCCACGCGGTCCGCGTACCGCTCGAGGAGACCGGGAATCTCGCGGGGCGGACGGACATACCGCTTCCTCCGCTGCTCGAGCTCGGGGGGAGGGACCAGCAGGTTGATCGCCTTTGTGTCCAGATCGATCTCGATCCGATCGCCGTTCTCCACGAGCCCGATCGGCCCTCCTGCCGCCGCCTCGGGGGCCACGTGCCCGATGCAGGGGCCGCGGGTGCCGCCCGAGAACCGCCCGTCGGTGACCAGCGCGACCCGGGTGTATCCCAGCCCCATGATGGCGGAGGTGGGGGAGAGCATCTCGGGCATACCCGGACCTCCCCGGGGGCCCTCGTACCGGATCACGATCACCTCGCCCTCCTGCACCTCCCTTGCCAGGATCGCCCGCATCGCCGCGTCTTCGCCGTCGAACACGCGAGCGGGGCCGCTGTGGTGCCACATGGAGGGATCGACGGCGATGCACTTGACCACCGCGCCGCGGGGCGCCAGCGTGCCGCGGAGGATCTTGAGTCCGCCGGCGGCATGGACGGGATCGGCCAGGGGTCGGATGACGGACTCGTTCTTCACGCGGGCCCGGGCGGCGATATCGGTGATCCGCTCGCCGGAGACGGTCGCGGCCGGATGCAGCATCGGCAGGAGACGGGCGAGCACTGCCGGGATCCCCCCGGCGCGGTGCAGATCGAGCATCGAGAACGGGCCCGCGGGCTGCATGTTGCAGATGTGGGGCGTGGCGTCGGCGATCGCGTCGAATGTCTCCAGATCGAGGGGAGCGCCCGCCGACTCGGCGAGAGCCATCAGGTGGAGCACGGTGTTAGACGAACCCCCGAGGGCCATGTCCACGCGGATGGCGTTCTCGAGGCTCTCGCGGGTGATAATATCGCGCGGGCGGACACCCTCGCGCACGAGCGCCATCGCGCGTTCTCCCGTCTCCTTGGCAATCCGCAGTTTATCCGCATCGACGGCGGGAATGGCGGCGCAGCCGGGGAGCGACATGCCCAGCGCCTCGGTCATGCACGCCATGGTATTCGCCGTGTAGAGCCCCTGGCAGGAGCCGCAGCCGGGCATCGCGCTGCACTCCAGTTCGTGGAGGAGATCGTCGTCGATGACGCCCGCCGCGGCTTTGCCCACCGCCTCGAAGACGTCGATGAGCGATAGATCCCGCCCGCCCAGGGAGCCCGGAAGCATGGGCCCGCCGGTGAGCAGGATGGCAGGGATGTTCACCCGGGCCGCCGCCATCAGCATACCCGGCACGATCTTGTCGCAGGTGCCCACGCAGACCAGCCCGTCGAAGCGGTGCGACTGCACCATCAGTTCGATGGAATCCGCGATGTTCTCGCGGGAAGGGAGGGAGTAGCGCATCCCCTCGTGCCCCATGGCGATCCCGTCGCAGATCCCGATCACCCCGAACTCGAAGGGCACCCCGCCGCCGGCCGAGATGCCTTCCCGCACCTTCCGGGCCAGCGCCCGCAGGTGCACGTGGCCGGGGACGATATCGTTCCAGGCGTTCGCGATCCCGATGAAGGGGCGGTCCATGTCCCGATCCGTGACGCCGAGGGCGCGGAGCAGCGCCCGGTGGGGAGCGCGGGGGTAGCCCCTCTTGATCTCGTCGCTGCGCATCGTTGTCATCGGCTTGAGTTCGGCGGGCGGAGTAAATAAGGGCGACGGTTTCAGGCTGGCGCAGGGTGAGATGCAGATGGCCAGGATCCCCGATTATCGGGATATCGTTCGGTACAAAGACCCTGGGGGGAATCGTCTGCACGCGATCCCTCTCGGGGTGCTCATGCCGGTGGAGGAGGCACCCTGGGGGGAGGAGACGGCTGCAGGATCGCCATGTCGGGGCGAGATTCTCCCTGGACGGTGGGAGCACCAGAAGGTGCAGTGCACCCAAATACTGCCCGCAACACCGACGTTGGGGGATCTCACAGAAGCGAGAGCGTGGATGCCCCGCGGACCGAAGATTACCGGACCGGGGAGGACGACGCCACTCCTCCTCCCGGGGGCCGTAGACGGGTGCGACTTCTCGCTCACCGGCTCGCGTCGCGGACTCGCCATCGTTTCTTCGGGTTTTTCCTGTGCCCCGGATACCCCCGCTGCCCTCGTGTCGTGGCGGCTGTATAGTCTCCCCGCTCGCATCCCCACGTCTTCGCTTGGGAATGCTCGCGGTTACTTGTTGCCACTGTGCGAGGGGGTGCTTTCGATCGCTTCCGGCTCGAGCCGGCTGCGTTTGCGCATGCAACAACAAACACGGATGGCGGGACTTTTCCTGGAGAACCCCTCCTGCTCTGGAGCCACATGAACCCGATATCCTTAATAATCAAAGGTTCAAATATATTTGAACCGTGTTGCAGGACTCGCTGTTCGCCTGCAGACGCCATGTAACCGGGAGGGATCCGGGGAACTCGCTTGTCCGCCGGACAGGAGGGACAATCCCTCCAGATCCCGAAGGGCGAACGATGCACACCAGACAGGGAAACGGAGTGGATAAGAGATCGTGCAGTGCACCCTCTGCGGCGCCACGGGTACGCAGTTCTTGAAGGCCCGGCATACCCGGCTGGGTATCGTCTACCTCCCCACTTCCTGCACGAAAATGGAGCGGGAACGCCTCCACCCGGTGCGCGGAGAGGGTCATGTGCATGCGGGGGATCTCTGATGGATTCGAGGGGCCGCACCCCGTGCACCAAAGCAGTTGCCCTTCCCCCCTGATTGGGCATCGCCAATTTCCCTACGATCATCAAGGTGGAGACGATGAACCAACGCCAAACACCCGCTGCATCCAGTCGTTGGATGGCATTCTGCGGGGGCATTCTTGCCGTCCTTCTCGTTGCAGCCCTTTTAACCGCCGGCTGCTCGGAGACGCGTTCCGGCCCCGAAAACGCCGGTGGCACGGATCGACTGCCGGCTGCCAACAGCAGCGTGAGCAGGATTGAAGTGTTTCACTTTCACCCGGCACACCCGTGCACCTCGTGCATCGTACTCGGCAACTATGCCGAGGAGACTGTCAGTACCTACTTCGCCGACGAACTGGCATCCGGGAAGATGGTCTTCGCCCACATCGACGGGCAACTGCCGGAGAACCGGGAGCTGGTGGAGAAGTACGGGGTGACGGGCTCGTCGCTCTGGATCGGCGTCTACGATGCGAACGGGTTCCACAAAGAGGAGAACATCAACGTCTGGTATCGGCTCAACGACAAACAGGGATTCATGAGGTACCTGAAGGGGATCCTGGAGAAGCGGCTGGCGGGGGACCTCTCGTAACATGGACCCGATGGGATTCATGGAGGCGATGGGCACGAGCGGCATCCCGCTCGTTGCTGCGTTCTTCATCGGCCTCATGATGACGATCAGCCCCTGCCCGCTCGCAACGAACATCGCTGCCATCGCCTTCATCTCGAAAAACCTGGATGAGGGGCGGCACACCGTTCTTGTCGGATCCGTGTACAGCCTGGGGCGGATGACGACCTATGTGGGGCTGGCGTCGCTCATCGTCTTCTTCGGCATCGGGGCGCAGGGTATCGCCCTCTTCCTGCAGCAGTACGGCGAGCGGTTGATCGGGCCGGCGCTCGTCCTGATCGGCATCTGGATGCTCGATCTCATTCCCATGCCGGAGCTGGGGGGAGGCGGGCGGCTGCAGCGGTGGAAAGAGCGGATCACGGGATCGCTGGCGCAGCGGGGATACCCGGGCAGTTTCCTCCTCGGGGTCTTCTTTGCCCTCTCCTTCTGCCCGTTCAGCGCCGTGCTCTTCTTCGGCATGCTCATCCCGCTCGCGATCCGCACCGGGGACGGCGTGGTCGTCCCGGCCGTCTTTGCCCTGGCAACCGCCCTTCCCGTCGTCATCTTCTCGGTCCTCCTCGCCTTCAGCGTCGGGCACCTGGGGAAGACGATGCGCAACGTGGAAGCGTTCGAGTACTGGATGCGGCAAGCCGTCGCCGTCATCTTTCTGGCCGTCGGCATTTACTATACGGCGATCATTTATTTTAATTGAAGGGAACTCGAAACCCGGCGTGGAAGCCACGGCTTCCGCTCTTTTTACTATCCCGCATGGATGAATGATACTCTACCCCTGTATGAGAATCCTATCCCGAGCCCCGGATCGGGAGTGGGGGCGGATCAGGAGGTGCGTCACATCCTCCGCGGCATCGTCCGCCGGTGCAGGAGCATCGTGACGGCGGTTAAGGCCAGCGTGAATGCGGCAAGCACGGCGATGTCGAGCAGCACCGGGAAGAAATTAGCGCCCATAAAGGAGTAGCGTGCAATGTCCGTGAAGTACGTGAGGGGGGAGCAGGCCGCGAGCGCCAGCCCCCAGGGCGGCAGCTGCTCCAGCGGGATGAAGATGCCCGAGATGAAGACCAGGGGGAACTTCAGGAGCGATGAGAGCATCATGATGTTGGAGGGCACGTTCGTGGGAGGCACGGCGAGCAGCATCCCGAGCGCCGAGAAGCAGCATGCAGCCAGGAGGATGGCTGCAATCAGGGTGATGCCGTGCAGGAGCGGAAGCCCGAGCGCCAGCCCGATACCGAGGGTGACCATTGTTATCCCGATGCCGAAGAGGACGGAGGCGATCATGTCCCCGAGGACGATCGCCTCGATGGTGACGGGGCAGGCGGCGAGGCGTTCCAGGGTCCGCGCCTGCCCCTCCCACGGGAAGATGGCCGGGGATACCGCGGTCGCGGTGAAAAAGAGCGTCATCCCCATCAGCCCGGAGAGGAGGAACGGCAGGGGAAGCTGCCGGCTCCCCATGAAGAATGCCAGGAAGAGGAAGACCGGCATGAAGATCCCGAAGATGAGCACGGGGCCCTTGATGTAATAGATGCGGATATCCTTCTTTGCAATCGCCCACGACCGCCGGACCTGCTCGGGAAACTCCGACGGATTCACGGCGATGCCTCCTGCGTCAGCCGGAGGAAGACCTCGTCGAGCGAAGGGGCGAGGGTGTTCAGGGTGACAATCGCCGCACCGTGCTGCCGGGCGAGATCCACGAGGGATTTTACGGCAGCATCCTGGTTCTCCGCCGTGATCCGCCACTTGTCCCCGGCCCGGCTCACGCTCAGCACACCGCCGAGGGCGGACAGGGCATCGCCGGAGACCTCCCGATCGAAGCTCACCTCGATCTGGTGCACGCGTTCGACCGCGGACTTCAGCCTCTCGGGAGCGTCGATGGCGACAATCTTCCCGGCCCGGATGATGCCGATGCGGTGGCAGAGGCGGTTCGCCTCCTCCATGTTGTGGGTGGTGAGAAAGATGGTGGTCCCGCCGGCATTCAGGTTCCGCAGCATCGAGAGGATCATCTGCGTGCTCTGCACGTCGAGCCCGCTCGTGGGTTCATCGAGAAAGAGAAGTTCCGGCTCGTGGAGGAGCGCCATCGCCAGGATCAGCCGCTGTTTCATGCCTTTCGAGTAGCCCTGCACCTTCTGGTCTCTTCTCTCCAGCAGCCCCAGGGTCTCGAGGAGATCCGATGCACGCTCCGTCGCACGGGAACGGGAAAGCCCGTAGAGCTCCCCCATCAGCATCAGGTTCTGCCAGGCGGTGAGGTCGGCGTAGGCATTCGACGTCTCGGGCACGATGCCGAACCGCTCCTTGGCGGGCACGGGTTCGGCCCGCATATCGTGCCCGAGGACGGTGACCCGCCCGGAGTCCATCGGGATGATGCCCGTGAGCATCCGCGTGGTCGTGGTCTTACCCGCACCGTTCGGCCCCAGGAAGCCGAAGATCTCTCCTCCCGGTACGGAAAACGAGATATGGTCGACGGCGATGGTGGCGCCGAAGACCTTGGTCAGGTCCTGCACAACAATGGCATCCGGCATCAGGATCGGCCTCTTACACGTCCCCGCGGATGCCAAGCAGGATCATCCGCTGCTCGCAGCGGATCCCCCGGTCTTCATCTTTTGCCACCGAAACGAGGTGCAGGGGTTTCACCGGATGCCCGATCGCTCCCGAGGTGATGACCCCTTCTCCCTCCAAAACGACGAAGACCACGGCATAGGGTTCGGGATGGGGAGGAATCTCCTGTCCCGCTTCGAGGCATACCAGGACGATATTCGAGCCCGCTGTCTTCAGGAGATCTTTTTTCAGCGGGCCCTCCCGGGAGAACTCGGCAAGGCTCAGGAGATTCATCAGCGCACCCGTGCTTTCTCCAGTTCGTGGAGCCTGCGGTCCACCACAGCCATCCGAATCCGCAGCACCGACTGCACGGCCTCCAGCATCCGGATCTCATCTTCCGGGGCGAGGGGTGCTGCACAGCAGCACTTCGCGCTCAGCCCCGCTGCACCATCGCATACCTGCCGGAACATTTGTCTATTCTTCCTGATTCTATCATAACTATCTATTGGATAGTATTCATAGTATCAAGTATATAGTAATGAAGCAACTATGTGCGAGAATAGCGAGACTCTCTGCGTTTGCCCCCTGGGGGGTATCCTCACCACCATATCGAAGAAGTGGGCGCTTCTTATCATCAACAAGCTCGGCACGGCAGGACGGCTGCGGTTCAACGACCTCCATGCCGAGCTGGAGGGGATCAGCCCGAAAACACTCTCCGATACGTTGAAAGAACTCCAGACCGAACGGCTGGTTGCCCGGGAATCCTTCTCTGAAATTCCTCCCCGGGTCGAGTATTCCCTCACCGAGGAGGGTCTCCAGCTCCGCGAAGCCATTGCACCTCTCCTGATCTGGGCCTCCCGTCGCGATGGTCTGAAAAGGGTTGACTGCGAGGTATCCTGCCGCCGGCGATCCTGCACCCCCGGAGGCAGGGCCTGCACCCGAAGACGGGGTACATAACCGGTAGTCCGGAAGTGCAGCCAGATAGTTGGCAACTTCTCTGTGCATCTCGAGCCGGCTATCGCAATGGAGAAGCGGTGTATTCTGCCTGTCCCGTGTCTTCGTCGCAGCCTTATCGACCGTATCCATCGCATCCCCCAACTTCTACAGGATTACACGAAATATTAAAACGAAAATCCCTGCAACGATCGCAACAACCGCCAGGACCCGGACCGCAAGCATGAGGAGGGAGAGCCGGACCCGGGTCTCCCGGCGGCGGAGCCGTTCTTCGAGCCAGCGGTCCCGCATGGCTACCACCCTTCCCCGCGTTTCGCCTTGGTGAGCTTCCGTCGGTAGAGATCCTCCCGCTCGAGCTCCTCGAGGTACTCCTCGATGTACTGCATGGTATCGCGGAGGCGGGGGAGCAGGATCAGGTCGAGCGCGTTCACCTTCCGGCGGGTGGCGGTGATCGCCTGCTCCAGCACCCGGAGTGCACCCTCCTCCCCGGCGAGCTGCAGGAGAAGTCGCAGGATGCGGGCGAACCGCGCCGCGGCGATCACGGAGAGCGGAGGCGTGCTGAGAGGGCAGTAGCCCTGAAGTTCGGCGGGTTCTTCGGGGAGCGCTGCGACCGCAGGCACACGGATCCCGAGCAGGGAGCGTTCTTCCATGGCAACCTCCCCGGCGTCCGGGATGGCATAGGCTGTCTCCCAGAGGGCCGGGCGGCCCACCGCCATCTCCGCATCCAGGAGCACTTCGTACGCCTCCGCGATCTCCCGTTCGAACGCCTCGCGGTGCGCCTGGTAAACGGAAAACCGCCTGAAGAACTCGAGCAGCATCGCGTTCAGCTTCTCTTCCAGGAGATCCCGTCCTTTTCTTGCGATCTCCTCCTGCCTGCGGAGCTTTAAGAGCTCGATCCTCGAGGGGCGGATGCCGGGGATGATCCTAGCCACGCCACTCCCTCCGTTCCCCGGGATAGTACTCCGCAATGAGTTCGGGCTCGATCCGCCGGAGTTCGGTGGGCGGGAAGAGGGCGAGGAGATTCCAGGCGAGCGTGAGGGTCTCCTCCACGGACCGCCGTAGCCCGGGGGGCTGATGCACGAACTCCCGCTCGAACCGTTCGGCAAACTCGAGGTAGAGGCGATCCATGGTGCTCAGGCTCTCTTCGCCGACCACCCCGACGAGGTTCCGTAGCGACCTCCCCCGCGCATACGCCGCATAAATCTGGTCCTTGACCTCGGCGTGATCCTTCCGGGTTCTCCCTTCCCCGATACCGCCCTGCATCAGCCGCGAGAGGGAAGGGAGCAGATCGATCGGCGGATAGATGCCCTTCCGCTGGAGATCGCGGGAGAGGACGATCTGCCCCTCGGTGATGTAGCCTGTGAGGTCCGGCACGGGATGGGTGATGTCGTCGTTCGGCATGCTGAGAATGGGAATCTGGGTGATCGAGCCCTTCCGCCCCCGTATGCGCCCGGCCCGTTCGTAGATGGATGCGAGGTCGGTGTACATGTACCCGGGGTATCCCCGGCGTCCGGGCACCTCCTCCCGTGCCGCGGCCACCTCGCGGAGAGCCTCGCAGTAGTTGGTCATGTCCGTGAGGATGACGAGCACGTGCATCCCGAGATCGAATGCCAGGTACTCCGCGGCCGTGAGCGCCAGCCGGGGCGTGATCAGACGCTCGATCACCGGATCCTCGGCGAGGTTCACGAAGACCACGGCCCGCTCGAGCGCCCCGGTCTGCCGGAAGTTCTGGATGAAGAAGTTCGACTCTTCGAACGTGATCCCCATCGCCCCGAAGACGACGGCGAACTCCTCCTCCCGGCCGAGCACCCGGGCCTGCCGCGTGATCTGGGCCGCGAGCTCGGCGTGCGGGAGCCCGGCGCCGGAGAAGATGGGCAGCTTCTGGCCCCGCACGAGCGTGTTCATGCCGTCCAGGGCCGACATGCCGCTCTCGATGAAGTCCCGCGGGAACTCGCGGGCATTGGGATTGATGGGATTGCCGTAGATGCTCCGACGCTCCTCCGGAATGAGGAACGCCCCGCCGTCGATCGGGTTCCCGACGCCGTTCAGGATCCGCCCGAGCAGTTCCGGGGTCACGCCGAACGTCAGGGTCTCGCCCGTGAACCGCACCGAGGTCCGTTCGGTGTCCAGATCCTGCGTCCCGCCAAAGACCTGCACGATCGCCAGGGAAGAACGGCTCTCCAGCACCTGGCCGAGCCGCTGGCCGCCCCCCGGCAGGATCACCTCGACGACCTCCCCGTACTCCACGCCTTCCACGCCGGAGACCGCGATCAGGGGACCGGTCACCCGGGTGACCGTCCGGTACTCCCGGTAGCGCCGCGAGGGCATCCCGGGTGACGTAGGCGGTCGTGATGGCTCCTGCATCGCCGTTCACCTCCGGATACGGGGTCCCCCGCGGACCGCAGCGAAAGCCTCGTCCATCTCCTTCTCAATCGAGGCATACTCGGCCGCAAATTCGGCGTCCGGGACGATTCCCATCCGCTCCAGGCGGTTTTTTACCGCCAGGCCGTGGATCGCCGCCGCGAGCGCCCCCGCTCTCACCGCTTCGCGCGCCCGGCCGTAGAAGCGTGCGAGGAGTTCGAGCATGGCATACTGTTTCTGCGGGGGACAGAAGGTGTCCACGGGATGGAACGCCGGCTGGATCAGGAAAGCGTCCCGGATCAGAGCAGCCTGCAGGAGCACAAGCTTGTCCTCTTCGGGCAGGACGTCCTCGCCCACCAGCTGCACCGTCTCTAAAAGTTCGCTCTCCTTCTGGAGAACCGCCATCATGGCGGCACGGTTCTCCGCCCAGCGTGGCCCCGCATGCTCCGTCCACCATCCCCGCACCATCTCCCCGTAGGCGGAGTAGGATGTCAGCCAGTTCACCGCGGGGAAGTGGCGGCGGTGGGCGAGGTCGGCGTCCAGCGCCCAGAGCACTTTGACCACGCGGAGCGTGTTCTGCGTGACCGGTTCGGAGAAGTCGCCGCCGGGCGGGCTCACGGACCCGATGATGGAGATGGAGCCGGTCCGCGCCGGACTGCCCTCCACCTCCACCCTCCCCGCCCGCTCGTAGAAGTCCGCGAGGCGGGAGGCGAGGTAGGCGGGGTAGCCCTGTTCGCCGGGCATCTCCTCCAGCCGCCCGGAGATCTCCCGCATCGCCTCCGCCCAGCGGGAGGTGGAGTCGGCCATCAGGGCAACGTCGTAGCCCATGTCGCGGTAGTACTCGGCGATGGTTATCCCCGTGTAGATGCTCGCTTCGCGGGCCGCCACGGGCATGTTGCTCGTGTTTCCGATGAGCACCGTCCGCTGCATGATCGACTCACCGGTGGCCGGATCCACGAGCGCCGGAAACTGCCGGAGCACGTCGGCCATCTCGTTCCCGCGTTCCCCGCAGCCGACATAGACGATGATGTCGGCGTTGACGTACTTGGCGAGCTGGTGCTGGACCACCGTCTTCCCGGCGCCGAAGGGACCGGGGAGAGCAGCGGTCCCGCCTTTGGCCAGAGGGAAGAAGGTGTCGAGCACGCGCTGCCCGGAGATCAGCGGGAGGAGGGGCTCGAGTTTCCTCCGGAACGGGCGGGCGGTGCGGACCGGCCAGGAGCGGAGCATGCGCACCTCGCGGACCGTGCCGCCCGATTCGATGGAGGCAATGGTGTCCTCGATGGTATAGCTGCCTGCAGGCGCGATCGCGGCGAGGCGGCCGGACACTCCCGGCGGCACCAGGACACGGTGGGTCAGGATGCGCCCCTCGGGGACGGTGCCGAGCGGATCGCCGGGACCCACCCGGTCGCCTACCTGCCGATCCGGGACAAAGTCCCAGCGGGCAGCCCGGTCCAGGGGAGGGGCCTGGATGCCCCGGAGAATGAAGTCGCCCGCGATGTCCTGCAGCACCCGAAGCGGGCGCTGGATACCGTCGTAGATGCGGCCCAGGAGACCCGGGCCCAGCTCCACGGAGAGAGGCATGCCGGTGGGGAGCACCGGCTCCCCCGGGGCGACACCGTCGGTATTCTCATAGACCTGGATCGTCGCGACGTCCTCCTCGAGTTCGACGATCTCCCCGACCAGGCGGTCCCTGCCGACCCGGACCACTTCGTACATCTGCGCCCCCCGCATCCCCCGGGCCGCAACGACGGCGCCGGAGACCCTGACGATCTCACCTGTGCTCCTCATCGCTCCTCACCATTCCCATCCGCTCCAGCCCCGCCAGCCTCCGTACGGATCGCAGGAAGCGGTCCTCATGCAGCACGGGTCCGGAGGGCCCGGGGCATTCCAGGATCAGGGGAAACACCCGGGACTCCGCCCGAATCCGTTCCAGTGTCGGTTCGATCTCGACGGCGAAACTGTCCTGAACGACCAGCACACCCAGATCCGGATCCTGCAGGGCCTTTTCGAGCGCCCCGGCTGCCTCCTCGCCATCCCGTACTGGGAACGTGGTGTGCACTCCGGCGAGCTCGAAGGCGAGGACCATCGTCTCCTCGCCGATGACGGCAATCTTCACAGGCGGTCCCCCCGCGTGACGAGAAGCGGTTGCATGCGCCCGGCCGGCATGCCCCGGGCCACGCCGGTCAGCACGACGTGCAGGTTCCTCGCCTCGTACTCCAGCGCAGTCAAGAATTCCAGGATCGGTCCCGCCTGCAGCGGATCGGTGGCGCCGAGAGATGCGGCATACTCCAGGAAGAACCGGTCCAGGGCGGCGAGAATCCCGCGGACATCCGGGTCCGCCTCGAACCCGCGGACCTCCGGTGCGAGGACCTCCCAGTACGCCGTGCGATCGAGGAACGCCATCGATTCGAGCAGGGTGGGCGCCTCTGCCATGTGCTCCAGGAGATCCAGCGGGAGCGCCCGGCCGCCGGGGACCAGGTATTCCTGGATGCGTTCCCGGCAGTGCCCGGAGGCCTTTCCCGAGAGGACCGCCAGGAGATTGGCGATATCGATGCGCGTGCCGGCGTAGGCGCCGATTGTGGCGCGGAGGCTGCGGTCGCTGCGCTGCACCGAGAGCGAGAGTTCCCGGAAGAAGTAGCGGTCCAGCGCGACGGTGAGCGGGAATACCTGGTTCTCCGCGCGGTACCGGGGGAGCGCCTCTTCCAGCACCCCGCCATAGGGCGTCCTCCCGAGCCGCTCGACCAGGTCTTCCATCGTCGGGGCCGCTGCCAGCTGCCGCAGGAGGGCGGGGTCGATTGTTCCGACCGGAGGGACCGCCGTCTCAATGTCGTCGGGAGGAATCCCCCGGTGTTTCCGGACGATCACACCCTTGAGGGCCCCGATCTCCGGCTCCAGGGCTAGCGCCCGGAAGAACGGCTGGATCCCCCGGGGCACGCTCGCCTGCAGGGCGAAGAACTCCGACTGCTGCCACGCCCTGATCCCTGCCCGGAGAGAGACGGGGTCGGACGGCTGGATCCCCGTCAGGTCGACGCCCTGCCGCTGGACGGCGTTCAGCACCTCGTCCGGGTGACGCGATCCCGTCAGCGAGTCCACGATCCCGCTCTCCACGAACGGCGTTCCGGTTGCCTTCACATGGGCGATGGGATAGGCGAACCGGGCGATCGAGAGCACCGGGAGAAGCGCCCCGGTGAGCAGGGCCGCAATCAGCGCAAGCGAGACGGCAACGAGCAGGAGGAGCACGATCACCTCGCCCGACGGCAGCCCCAGGAAGCCGCCGAGCTCGTCGATGAACGTAAGCGCGGTGTCCGCAGTGGGTGGTGCTGTGGGGATCATGGGCGGTCGAAGAGAATCCGGGATACTTCGGCGATCAGGGTCGGCCGCTCCCGCTGCAACCGCACTTCGAAGGTCTGGTTGACCTCCCGTTTGCCGTTCCGGGAGCGGATGATGGCTCCGCCGCTCGAGATGGATCCGTCCGCTGCCGGAACCACTTCGGCGGCCGTTCCGGGGATGCTGGCGGCGATCGAGCGGGCGAGCGGGAGGTCCCGCGGATGCACCAGGATCACGGCCTCCGCCTCCGCGAGGTGCCGGATCCCGTCCCCGATGAGGCGTAGGAGCAGGGCCGGATACGCCGGGGAGGCGACGATCTCGGGGAACCTGGCGCGGGCCGCATCGAGACATTCCTGGACTATCGCCGAGCGTTCCTCCCCGATCCGGCGGCGGGCATCCACGGCTGCGGCGGAGAGGATGCGGTCTGCCGTGGCCCTGGCCTCCCGGCGCCCGCCCTCCACCATTCGGGCGTATTCGTTCTCTGCCGCCTCCCTCTCGCGCCGGCGGATCGCCTCGGCTTCGGCTGCCGCCTCCCGCTCCACCGCCGCCGCACGGGACGCAGCGTCGGCCTGGATCTTCCCGATGATCTTCTCCACACTCATCTGCTCCCTCCTTTCAGCCGAAAACCCCGATACCGAAGAGGATTAAAATTGCGATCAGGAGCCCGAAGATCGCGAAGGTCTCGGCGATGACCGCGAAGATCAGGCTCCTGCCCATCGCCTCCTCCGACCTCGACGTCGCCTCGATTCCGGCAGCCGCGGTGATCCCCTGCCCGATCGCCGAGAGCCCCGCAAACCCCACGGCAAGCCCGGCGGCGATCGCAGCAAATCCGACCACGGCTGTGATGGTCACATCGCGCGTCAGGATACCGGTAAACGCCATGATCAGGACGGCCACCAGCAGGCCGTAGATCGCCTGCGTCTCCGGGATCACCGAGAAGATAACGCTCCTCCCGAACATTCCCTCCTTCTCGGCCGTAGCGGCGATCCCTTCGGATGCCGTGATCCCCTGGCCGATCGCCGAGAGCCCGGCGAGCCCCACGGCAAGCCCGGCACCGATCGCCGCAAATCCCGAGGCGGCCATGATAGTGACATCCCTCGTGAGAATGCCGGAGAACGCCATGACCAGCACGGCAACGAGGAGGCCGTAGATCGCCTGGGTCTCCGGGATCACCGAGAAGACCAGGCTCTTTCCGAACATCTCGTCGTTCTCGGTGGTGGCTGCGATGCCCGACGCGGCGGTGATCCCCTGACCTATGGCCGAGAGCCCGGCGATGCCGACGGCAAGCCCGGCGCCAACCGCGGCGAGGCCCGCCGCAATCGAGATGGTCACATCCTGGGTCAGGATACCGGTAAAGGCCATGATCAGGACCGCGACCAGGAGGCCGTAGATCGCCTGGGTCTCCGGGACGACGGAGAATATCAGGCTTTTCCCGAACGACTCCCGCCTCGCCGCCGAGGCCGTCGCTCCAGCAGAGGCCGTGATCCCCTGGCCGATCGCCGAGAGTCCGGCGAATCCCACGGCGAGCCCGGCACCGATGGCGGCCAGCCCCGTGGCAGAGGTCGTCTGGACGTCCCGGGTGAGGATGCCCGTGAAGGCCATGATCAGCACGGCGACGAGGAGGCCGTAGATCGCCTGGGTTTCGGGAATGACCGAGAAGACCAGGCTGCGTCCAACGGATTCATCGTCGCGTGCCGATGCGCCGATCCCGGCCGCCGCCGTGATCCCCTGTCCGATCGCCGAGAGCCCGGCGAGCCCCACCGCGAGCCCGGCACCGATGGCGGCCAGCCCCATCGGCACGCTCACGTCCGCCGCCTCGCCGCCCAGGATGCCCGTGGAGACCAGGATCAGGATGGCGACCAGGAGCCCGTAGATCCCCTGGGTCTGCGGGATCGCCTGGAACAGGAGCGATGACCCGAATTTCTCCGGGCGGTTCGCACTCACGCCGGATCCTGCGGCACCGGCGATCCCTACCCCGATGCCGGCCCCGATCGCCGAGAGCCCGGCTGCCAGGCCGGCGCCGCCCAGGGCCAGCGCGGTGCCGACTTCACTCATGCCGCTCCCCCCGGTCTGCACGGATCGTGTAGATGCGGTCCGCCGAGAACGGCGCGAATCTGCGGCCGCCGCCGCGGTAGAACTTCCCGAAAAACTCGACATACTGGAGGCGAAGCGCATGGATCATGCCCCCGAGGGTCTGGAGGACCAGGTTGAGCAGATTCGCGACGATCCAGAAGATCACGGCAGCGACCAGAAGGAGCGGGTGGATGGCGGCGATCATCGCCGCCAGGATATTGATGGTCAGGATGATCCCCGCCGTCGCGAGATCGAGCGCGAGCAGCCGCGTGTAAGAGAGCCAGTCCCCGAGAAAACCCGTGAGGCCGAAGAAGCCGAGCGGTCCGCGGTGCAGGAAGATGGCGGCAATGGATGCGGCGGCAGCGGCAGCGGCGGGCAGGATCCAGGCGTCGGGAATCGGCTGCCATGCGAAGAAGTCGAGCATGAGCACCGCGGCCGCTGGCTGCAACAGGAACCAGACCCCCTGCTCGAAGAAGGCCTCGCGGTAGCGGTGCGCCTGCACATTCTCGTGGACGGCGAGCAGCAGCCCGAAGTTGATCTGCAGGATGCCGATGGCAAGGGCGACGACGAGGATCGTCACCGGCTGCTGCAGGGGATCGACGAGCACGAACGGGGGCCGGATTCCGAAGAACCGGGGGAGGGCGTCCCCGAAGTAGCTGCCCTGCAGGATGCCGAAGATAGTGCCGGAGACCCCGCATGCGGCCAGGACGAGCGCCAGGTCGCGGATCGTCGGGCTGACCGTGCCGGCCCCGCGATAGAGGAGGAGTGCGGCGAGGGTGAGGATCGCTCCATAGGCGGCATCCCCCAGCATGAACCCGAAGTAGAGCACGATGATCGGGGCGATGATCACCGTCGGGTCGATCTCGTGGTAGCGGGGGCGGGAGAAGAGGGTCGTGAACATCTCGAAGGGGCGGGCCCATGCGGGATTCTCATAGGCGACCGGTGCCGGGTTCTCACCCGCTGCAGGGGGAGCGAAGCGGCAGAACGCATGCCCCTCCGCCGCCTGCTCCACCAGATTCTCCAGGCGATCGCGGTCCGTTGCCCGGAGAAAACCCTGGACGACGGCGGTCTCCTCCGTCCCTGCCAGGAGTGCGGCCGCCTCCCCCTCTTCGGCGAGCACCTCCATCTCTTCGCGGTAGGCGATGAGGAGCGGTTCCAGTGCAGCGGCGAGATCCCGGAGCTCCCCAAGGAGATCTCGGATCCTATCCTCAACGGTATTCCGCTCTGCCGTCAGCTGCTCGACCACCTCCCGGGCCGATCCCTTCATCCCCGCTAGAAGGATCGGTTCGAAGGAGTGTCGGCGGAGGACTCCGTCCACGGTCTCCGCGTGCTCCCGTAGCGTGGCTACGACGACCGTCGTCCCCTCCGGCGTTTCGAGAGTGCGGGCGATCCATTCGTCCCCCCCGACAGTTTCCAGCTCCCGGATGAGTGCCCCGGACTCTTCCGCAGGTACAAGGCCGGCGGAGATGGAGAGGTAGGCGGAACTGCCCAGGTGTTCCGGCCTAACACCGAAGGGGACGAGGAGCCCGGCGGCGTGCACGTCTCTTTCCAGAGAGGCCCGCGTATCCCGAAGCTGGGCAACCTCCTTCTGGATCTCGAGGGCCCGCTCCCCCCTGCGAACGATCTCCTCGACATCGTCCAGGATCCCGGGTAAGGGACGGACAGGAACCGCGATCTTCCGGGCCGGCTCGCGGACCGTCAGCTGGCCAAAGAGAGACGGTTCGGAAGGCCTGGTTTCGGCGAGAGCCCCCAGGATGCGGTCGAGTCGCAGCCGGTACGTGGCGCAGACCGTCGTGAACGGCGCCTTCTGTCCCGGCTTCAGGAGCGCTGCCCCGTCCTCCTGCCCGGCGGACACCGCGTGGATCTCCAGGATCCCGCCCTCGTGGAGGGCCTGGAGGACCGCATCCCGATACGCAGCGTGGACGCCGATGGTTCCCGACAGCATCCTAGCGGGGCGGAACATCGGAATCCCCTGTCACCCGCTGAAGGACATGCGCCAGCGCCTGTTGAAATCTCGGCTCTGCAGCACGGCGAATCGCGGTGGCCTGCTCCTCCGCCTCACGGCGCATCCGGTCCGCCTGCGCCTCCGCTGCCCGACGGGACCCTTCGATCACCCGCCGCACCTCCGCCCGGGACTCCTCCTGCCTTCGACGGCGGATCGCACCCGCTTCTTCGCGTGCCCGGTCGAGCGTCGCCTGAGCCCGTTCCCGGGCTTCCCGGATCCGATCGAGGGCTTCCGCTTCGGCCTGCTTTATCCGTTCAATCTCGCCTTCGGCCATGTGGCCACGACCCTATATCCCGCATGCCCCGATCCCGCACTGGACGCGATACGGTTCCCCCTCCCACCCGATCACCTGCGATCGGGGATGTACATCCCCCTCGTTTCAAATTTTATTGAAGACCTCTACCTCGATTTTATTTATACATTATTCTTGCCCCTCTGGCCGGAGCATGCGCGGGCTCCGCATATCGGATGGCACTCTGCTCCGCGGGAGGTCGCCGCACGATTCCCTCCTGCGGGGGCGCTATCGGACGAGGAGGATGTGCGATCCGGACCGATGCACGAGCGTCTCGCTGACGCCGCCAAGCGCCATGGATGCAAGATTCGTCCTCCCCTTCGCTCCGAGGACGATCAGGCTGATATCGTCGTCCCGTGCAATCGCAAGGAGTTCTTCGATCGCGTCTCCGGTCCGGAGGAGGGTGGTGACGTGCCCGAACCCGAGACTCTCGAAGTGGACCTTCAGATCCTCCAGGCGCCGTGCGTCCCTTCGGTTGAACTCCTCCATCTGGACGGCCGTTGCATGGGCAAGGGTACGGGTATCCTGGATGTGGGCGACGATCAGTTCGGCGGGACGGGCGTCTGCCATCTGCTCGATGAGCGGGATACACTTCAGGGAGTCGGGGGAAAAATCAATGGGGAAGAGGACCCTGCGGAAGATCGTCGCGCTGGTGGGCAGGCAGGTGGTCACCTCTCCGGGCTGGACGATGTGCATCCGCACGAGGAGCACGGGCACGGACGCATGGTGGAGGACATTCTCGGTCTCCGCCCCGAGGTACTCGGGGCGGACCAGCGCCCGGCTGTGGGAGCCCAGCAGGATGAACGAATACCCCTCCTCTGCAGCCGTATGCACGATGGCGATCCAGGGGGTCCCGACGGCTACCCGGCAGTCGATCGCGGCGGGGCGGCACTGCTCCAGCCGGGTCTTCCACTCTTCGAGCGTTTTGCGGCTGTACTCGAGAGTTTCCGGTTCCGCCAGGGCATTCTCACGGTCCACCACGTGGAACAGCGTGATGCGACGTACGCCGGCAACGACCACCTCTTCGGCTGCACGCACCAGCCTCTCCATGCTCGGGGAGAGATCCACGGGGAAGAGCACGTCTCCGAACATCCCGATCACCCCTGAGTAGGCGCAGGATCTTTATGCAGGTTGCGGAGCGGGAGACGGGAGTCCCCGCAATAGCGGCAGGAATCTCCCTCTGCTCGTGCTGCCTCGAACGCCCGGGATCTCCATCACAATTATCAGGTACCGCGGCTCTGGTGATGCGATGACAAAGGTTATCATCACACGGGAAGGGTGCACCAGCTGCGGGACCTGCTGGGATATGTGCCCGGAGTTTTTCGAAGAGAATCCCGACGATTCGCTCAGCCAGGTGCGGGAGGAGTATCGGGTCGGGGGAAATCCCGCGGAAGGCATCGTGCCCCCTGACATGGAGGATTGCGTGCGGGAGGCCGCCGATGCCTGCCCGGTCGAGGTCATCCTGGTCGAGGAGTAGCGTTCCGGAATAGGTCGTTGGTCCAATTTCGTGGTGGGCTGCATGCTACCTGCTTTTCGTGCATGCAAACCCACCCATCCTGTGCTGGACCCGGTCAGGAGAGGGAGATAGGGGCCTGCCGATCACTTTATCTGTATATTCGAATATACGAATATATATGGCGACCCTCAACGATCTCTTTACAGCAGGCCAGTACTTCCTGACCATCACGATCGAGCTGGTCATCCTCTTCATCGGGATCAGCTTCCTCGTCGGGCTCATCCAGGAGTACGTCCCCGAGGAGAAGATCCGCCGCTCCCTGACCGGACGGCACCCCGTCTTCAGCGCAGGCCTCGGCGCCATCTTCGGGGCGCTCACCCCGTTCTGCTCCTGTTCCACCATCCCGGTGCTGGTCGGCCTGATCCGCACCCGGGTCCCGTTCGGGGCGTGCATGGCATACCTGTTCGCCTCGCCGCTGCTGAACCCCATCATCGTCTTCATGGTGCTCGCGTTCTTCGGCATGGTCCCGACCGCGATCTACGCCGCCCTGACGTTTCTCATCGCGGTCCTCGCGGGCCTCGTCCTGGAGCGAAGCGGCTACCTGCGCTACGTCAAGCCGGCCGCGACGGGTGCAGGTGGTGCGGTGTTGCAGGAGCAGCTGCCAGCTGCCGGCATCGCCGCACCCGCAACGGCGACCCAGACCGCCTGCTGCGCCAGTCTGGAAACCGGCCCGGGCCCATCGTCCAGCGGCTGCTGCAGCAAGGATCCCGTTCCGGCGCCCGCTGCCAGCTGCTGCCCCGGCAGCGCAGAGGTGCCCCCGGCACCAGCAGTCGGTGGCTGCTGCGGCATCCCTCCTGCTCCCGAACCGGAACCGGGCCGCTGCTGCGATATCGAGCTCCCGAGGGAACCGGCATCCGGCGGATGCTCCTGCAACAGTGCTCCCGCTCCCGCGCCGGCGCCCTGCCGCTCTCGGGAACCTGATGAGACGGCACCGCCCTCGGTCCACCGCACCCGTCTCCTCTCCGCGCTCCGCTTCGCGTTCGGCATCTTCCGCCAGGTGGTTCCCTATCTCCTGCTCGGCGCCGCGATCGGGGCGTTCATCTACGGCTTCGTCCCCGAGGACCTGATCGTCTCCGTCGCCGGCCCGGGCAACCCTCTCGCCATCCCGTTCGCCGCGGTCATCGGCGTCCCGATGTACATCCGGGCCGAGACGATCATCCCGATCAGCGCCGTTCTCCTGGCCAAGGGGATGGGGATCGGCGCGATCATGGCGCTGATCATCGGGGGCGCCGGCGCCAGCATCCCCGAGGTGACCCTGCTCGCCTCCATCTTCCAGCGCCGCCTGGTGGCAGCGTTCGTCGCCACCGTGATGGGAGTCGCGATCGTGACCGGCATCCTGATGCAGATCCTCCAGACTGCCGGCGTGCTGGGGGTGTGAGCGGCCCATGCCATCAGAAAATGCGCCGGGTGAGCAGATGAAGGCGGTACGGACCGATAGCGCCGTGCTCCAGGCCTATACCGCCCTATTCAAGGCGCTCGCGGACGAGACCCGGCTGCGCATCTACCTGCTGCTGGGGGGAGGCGAGGTCTGCGTATGCCAGATCCAGGTGGCCCTCGGGATGCCGCAGGCGAAGATCTCGCGCCACCTCACGGTCCTTCGCCATGCCGGCCTGGTGGCCGCCCGGCGGGAAGGATTATGGATGTACTACTCGCGGGCGGCGCCATCGGCCCCCTCGCTGCGTGTTTTCATGGAGCTGCTTGCCGCGCGGCTCGAGGCGGACCCGGGGCTCATGGCCGCGGTCGTGGCCAACCCGCAGTACGCGACCCTGCCCCTCGACGAGATGGCGCGGATGGCGCGGTGAGATCCACGGGAGTAAGGGGGAGGTCGTTGGCCGGAGAAGCATTCCTCTTGCCGTTCCTTCGCCGGTCTTCCGTATGATTGCAGGCGAGGATCCAGACTGCCTCGATCCTCGAGAATGCATATTCAGCCAGGTGCTAATGTCTCCAGACCTCGACCATGGACTGATCGCCATGGTATCCGACAAACGTCTCCAGAGCACCAGCAACGGAACATGGTTCATGGATAGAGATGTTCGGAGGGTTCTACTGCTGATTGTCACCTGTCTCTCCCGAACCCCCAGTTTCCTGCATCGGGCCCGCCTTTCAGTGAATTGGTCCTTGAGCAGCTGCATCTCTGAATCGTTGAGGGACGGGACGATCCTCTCAGCAAAATCAATTCCCTCCGTATTGCTGGCAACTCTTGCAGCAAATCCACGGACCGCCGCAGAACAAGCCATACCGTACCTGCTGGTACCCCGGACGGCGACAAGGTTTCCCCCCTCCAGAGGTCGATCTCCAGATCCTATCCAGGGCGCACGTCGTTATCCAGGTACTTCATCGCCATCATCAACGACGCCGGGCACTACGTAAAGTTGTAGTGTTGCCGGCAATAGGGAATATCCATATGGATTGGCTCTCCGCGCTCAGCCCGCATATCTTATCCTCATTTTTATCAACCGGGGATCTCCATTCCGGTGGCAGTGATTGTGTTTTTCGGCATTGTTCCCGGGTTGTAGTGGTGATCCGTCACGGACCATGCGGAGTTCCCACCCCCAGGAGGGGATATCCTACCCTAAAAGGATGGGCAGTAATCCTCTCATCACTCCGATGACGGTATAATCCTTCGAAGTTTCAGGCTTTCTTGACGCCCCCGAAGGTGGCATCGATCCAGCGGGCGATCCCGTCGCGCACGCGCCGGTAGCCGGCGAGGACCTCCTCCTCCGTCCCGGTCAGGTGTTCGGGGTCCGCAAACGCCTGGTGGACGACTTCTTTTGCGCCCGGGCAGAAGGGGCAGGCCGCCGTGGCCTCGTCGCAGATCGTGACGGCGAGGTCCACCTCCCTATCGAAGAACTCCTCGAGCGGCTTGGAGCGCTGCCCGGAGATGTCGATGCCGATCTCCTGCATCACGCGGACCGCGCGGGGGCTCAATCGCGTCGGCTGCGTCCCGGCGCTAGAGGCCTCGTAGCGGTCGCCGTAGCGGGCCCGCAGGTAGCCCTCCGCCATCTGGGAGCGGGCGGCGTTGTGCGTGCAGATGAAGAGTACTTTCTTTTTCATGCTACCCCTCCCTCTCAGAATGTGGAGCAGGACTCCCGGGGGTGGTCCCTGGCCATATGCTTTTTCAGGGCAGCGAGAGCGTGCGTCTCGCGGGAATGCGGGAGCGCTTTCTTCTTCAGGTATTCGAGGTGCTCGACGATTGCCGGGAGGAAGTCCGCCGGGAAACCCAGGACCGTCTCTCCCGGCCCGATATCCGTCGCATCCCGGCAGCCGTAGCAGCCGAGACCGAAATTCAGGCGGTTCTCCAGGTACGGCACAACGGTGGAGTCCACGCAGGTCGCCTGGAGGACTGCCGTGGATCCCGCGACCCGCTCCCCGCCCGTGGCGTGCATGTAGGAGAGGACGATCCACATCAGCTTCTCGGCCTCGTCCTCCACGACAACCAGATCCGGCACCTCCTCCGCCCTATCGAGCGGGAAGACATCCAGCTGGACGACCTGCCCCGGTTCGAGGACCGGCATCCGCTCGAACATCGTCTTCCCCACCGCTTCTTCTGCAGTGATGCCGAACCCCATCAATCCCTTGCCGCTCCGGAGGGGTTCCGGGAGCGGCCGGAACCCAAAAGCCCGTGCCGCCGCAGGGCACGAAATCGTCTTCTCCGTCACCACCACGTGGTCCCCGTGGCGGGCCCGCATCAGCGCCTGGCAGTAGCGGTGACCTTTCGCCGGCTCCGCACCCGGGACCTCCGTATCGGTCTTCAGGAACCGCACTCCGATCGGGGATCCGGAGAGTCCGAGGGCGTCCTTCATCACGGAGGCCAGCCTTCGCACTTCTTCTGCTGTAATGTCAGTCATTTTACGATCACGTACCGCTGTGCATCCTTCTACCGTTTCCAGGCCTCCGCCACGACAACCTCGATCTCGTCCTCGCCCGGGATCGGGTCGCCAGTCTTCTTCACTCCCAGATCCGTAACAACAAGGTGGACGTCTGCGGTAAGCCCCTCCCTCTCCAGGATCTTCCGGGCGCAGGCAACCGCGCAGCCATCGATGGCAACGAGTTCTTCGGCCGTTTCTACTTTCTGGAGCGTGGAGGGCGCCTGCACTGCAAGCCCCGCCGTGCATGCCAGGATACCGTAGCCTTCAAGCGCCAGCTGCACTGCCGCAGAGTTCGAGACCTGCCCGGTGCTGGAGGCCCCCGCGCACGAAAAGAGCACCCGTCTCTTCCCACCCTCGGAGACGCCCGGTCCGCCGCACACGCACGATGCATCTTCTTTCATCTTTTCACCCCTTCAGGATCTCTTTTATCTCTTTTACATCCGCCACACGGCCCACCACCTTCGCCTCGCCGTCGACGAAGAGGGCCGGCGTCAGCATCACCCCTCGGTCCAGGATCTCGGTGAGGTCATCGACTTTCACGATCTCCGCCTGGATCCCCAGGTCCTTCACCGCTTCCTCCACGTTCCTGATCGTCTGTCTGCACTTCGTGCATCCGGTGCCCAGTATCTCAATCTTTCTCAAACACGATCACATCCTTCCATTTCCTCACCAGCGTCGCTGCCGGTGCTTCGCATGCATACTTCCCGAAAGGGATCAACCCCCCTGCCGGCGCAGTCCGGATCGTATCCCTCCCTACCGAGGAACACCCCTGCATGTTCCATCCACGGATGTGAACCATCCCTGCACGACACCACGATTCCTCACAGGGGGTTCATCGCACCACGAATGCAGGCACCTTCGCACGGCGGAGGGTTCCTTCGGAGACGCTCCCGAGGATGGCTGCCCAAATCTTCCCCCCTTTCCCTGCGCACCTATCACGATGATACCCGCATCCTCCTCTTCTTCTGCGACACGGGCGATGATGCCGCGGGATTTCCCGAACTCGATTCTCACCTCCGCCTTCGGCCCTTCCCGCTGGATCCGCCCTTGGACTTCTCCGGCCCTCTTCCGCTCCACTCGGGCCATCGGCTCGAGAGCATCCTCCTTGAAGGTCTTCGGATCCAGACCCGATCTCCGAGATCCCTCCATGATGGATGCAAACCCGAAGACTTCGATGATGCGGGGTACAACCATCTCTTCGGCCCCTGCGATAGGGGATCGCCCCCCTGCGTCTGCAGAGAAATCCGTCGTGTAAAGCACCTTGTGAAACGACAGTTCTTTCCTTCTTGACGGTTCATCCTTTTGCCATTCACGAACAGTGTCCGGGCCAGAAAGTGTGTCCTCTGGCACGGTCTGGACCCGGTACGATATTCACCGCCTTTTCACTGCAGGGGCCACAGGCTCATCCTGATGTATCCCGCAAGATGCCTGAATTCTCACGTATACCACGCACCATCCTCCCGCTTACCGCATCACCAGCACGTGGACCGGTGCCTGGTGGACGATCGTCTCGGTCACACCTCCGAGCAGCATCTCGCGGACGCCCGTGCGCCCCTTCGCGCCCATCACGATCAGGGTGGGCTCGCGGGTGCGGGCGAGCTCCAGGAGTTCGGCAATCGCATTTCCCGTGCGGAGCACCGTGGTCACCTTCCCGAACCCTGCACGCTCGAACTGCTCTTTGAGCGCTTCCAGCCGTTCGGTATCCCGTCGGTTGAACTCTGCCATCTGCTCCTCCGTGACGTGGCCCAGGCGCCGGGTGTCCTGGATGTGAGCGACGATCAGCTCCTCCGGGCGGGCTGCCGCCAGCCAGGAGAGGCAGGGGATACAGAGCAGGGCGTCTTTGGAGAAGTCTGTCGCGTACAGGATGCGCCTGAAGAGCCGATCCGTCGAGAGGCGGCAGACCAGGCCACCCTCGGCCTCCAGGATCTGGAGGCGCACAACGAACAGGGGCTTCCGCACCGAGTGGAGCACCTCTTCCGTGGTGCTCCCGAGGAGGAGCCGGGAGAGCTGCGTGCTCCCTCGGGATCCCATGACGACGAGAGAAACGTCCGGGTCTTTCGACCGCTCCAGGATCTCGTATGCAGGGAAGCCGTCCACCACCCCGGTCGTGACCGCCTTCACCCCGCAGGCGAGGAGCCGATCCTTCCACTCCTTCATTTTTGCTTCGTCATACCGGCGGATCGCGGGATCCGCGAGGGTATGCCGGACGCTCATCACGTGCAGGAGGGCGACCTTCTCGATGCCCGCCCGCGCCAGTTCCTCCACGGCGGAGAGGATCTTCTCGGCGCTCTCCGCCATCTCGAGAGGTACGAGAATGGTTCCTCTCATGCGGCACCCCCGAATATGTTCTGGGTTCGTAAACAGATCTTGACCAGCATCAGCATCACCGGCACCTCGATCAGGACACCGACCACCGTTGCGAGCGCTGCCCCTGACTGGAGCCCGAAGAGGATCGTGGCCGTCGCGATCGCCACCTCGAAGTGGTTGGAGGCCCCGATCATCGACGCCGGCGCGGCATCCCGGTAGTCGAACCGCAGCTGCCAGGCGGCGATGTAGCCGAGGGTGAAGATCAGCACCGTCTGGATGAAGAGGGGGATCGCGATCCAGAGGATGGTGAGCGGGTTCGCCACGATGACGTCCCCTTTGAAGGAGAAGAGGAGGACAAGCGTACCGAGGAGGGCCGCGATGCTCACCGGGGTGAGCACGGGGAGGAAGCGGCTCTCGAACCAGGGCATCCCCTTCCTCCGGATGGCCCACTTCCGGGAGTAGTAGCCGGCCACTAACGGGAGGGCGACGTAGATCCCCACGGAGAGCAGGATCGTCTCCCAGGGGATGGGCATTGCGTTCACCCCGAGCAGGAAGCCGCCGAGCGGTGCGTAGAGCACGAGCATCGTTAAGGAGTTGATCGCGACCATCACGAGCGTCAGGCCGTCGTTGCCCCGGGCCAGGTAGCTCCACATCAGCACCATGGCGGTGCAGGGGGCGATGCCGAGGAGGATGCAGCCGGCGACGTAGCTCCGCCAGAGCTCCACCTCCACGCCATTCGGCAGGATCTCTGTGCCCGGGATGAAGCCGACAAAGAGGTATCCCAGGAAGAACGAGGCGATCAGGTACATCGTGAAGGGCTTGATCGCCCAGTTGAGGAAGAGCGTGAGCCCCACCGGCCGCGGGGTCCTTGCCGCCCGGATCACCTCGGCAAAGTCGATCTTCACCATGATCGGGTACATCATGAAGAAGAGGGCGATCGCTATCGGGATCGAGACCTGGTAAATCGAGAGGGCGTCGAGCGCAGTAGCGACGCCGGGGGCCAGCCTCCCGAGGAGGATGCCGCCGATGATGCAGAGGCCCACCCAGAGTGTCAGGTACTTCTCAAAGAATGAGAGTTGCCGTTCTTTTACCATAGATGGTCGTGTTTCTCTCCCTCGGAATCCCTAAAGATACGCGAGCATCCTGAGCACAGCGGAGCGGATGAGATCCGCCGGCACCTGCTCGTACCGGGTGCCGCCCACATCCAGAGCCCGGCAGCAGCTCTCCTGCCCCGTCAGAGTCGAGCAGGAGGGGCAGGGCGTGGGGGCGACCTCCGCGGCCACGATCGCCTCGATCGGAACCCCGTTGATCAGGATCGCGTTCGACTCGCCGATCCGGTCTGCGGAGAGCGGGGTATCCCGGATGCGGACCGTGATCCCCTCCAGTTTCCCTTCTTTCTGCAACCCCTCGACGGCGCGGCGGATCTCCTGGATCGTGCCCGCACACCGTTCGCAGGTCTCGCCTTCCACATCGAGGTGCTTCCACTCGATGACCAGCAGCTTCTGATCGTTCATTCTAACTCCCTCTCTTCTGGAACGTATTGAAAGCTCACAGATGCTCCACTTTTTGCTTATAGATCTCCTCGACTTCGTCGGCAAACGCCCGCAGCTGGTTCTGGTCAGCCTCGGACGAACGGCGGATCGCATCCAGCAGTTCCCGCATCTGGAGGACGCCGGCCACCTCCTTGTCGCAGGTCTTCCCGAACCTCGGGGCCCGGCAGAAGTGGCAGATCCGCAGCCCGAAGTGGCGGATCGCCTCCGGCGTGACCGGCTGGCCGACGAGTTCGGCGGCAGCGGCAACTGTCGAGCCGCAGGGGGATCCCCGCAGCACCCGGACCATTTTGAACCGCCCGTCCTCGATCTCCACCTCGAAGCGCGGTCTGCCGAAGACCCGGGTGTACTCGTTCACCGCGTCCATCCAGGTGTTGTCTTCGAGAGAGCACATGGTCAGCGGTGCGACCACGTTCTCGTTCGCTTCCCGCACCTGCCGCAGGAATCCCGGCCCGAAACTGATCCCGAGGATGGTGGGCACCCCCTTCTCCGCGATGGCGCGGGCAACATCCGGGTGCCGGGCATACGAGATGTAGAGGTCGCACTTCGGGATGTCCAGGTCCAGGTCGTCCACCACGGGGGAGGCGAAGTACGGCACCCGGATGAACTCCACGGGGAACTTCTCACCGATGACCTCATAGGCCCGGTCCCCGAACTTGCCGTCGCTTAAAATACAGATCTTCACACTTTGCACTCTCCGTACGCTCCTAGCGGAGGCCTCCCAGGATGCGGGCGACCTCCCGCATCACCTGTTCGATCTCCCCGTACTGCACATCGGCCATGCCGTTCTTCACCACGCCGCACTCGGTTGCCACGACGTGGCAGCGGCAGGGGAGCCCAACCCCGGCAGCCCGGATCTTCTTCGTTGCACAGCAGTCCGAACAGCCGTCGATCACCACGAGCTCCTCGGCGTCCCCGGCGCACGCCTGGATCTCACCGGGGGGTTTCTGTGCCTTCACCCAGACGAAGGCCCCGGGCCGGGACCGCATGAGCGCCGTGGCGACCTGCGTCGTCAGCTTGCCGGTGTTGGAGATCCCCGAACAGGTGACGATCAGTCTCACGGCTACCCCTTCAGCATCGCGTACATGCCCCGCAGCCGTCTCTCGTAGCAGTCCCGGATGACCGCCTCGTCCTCGCCCAGGGGTTTTACCGGCACGAGATCCATCACCCCGGCAGGCGTGAGTCCCGATCCTGCCATCGTCGCGATCGCCCCCTCGGCCATCTTCAGCACGCCCTCGGCCGCCGCGCTCGCCGGAAGCCCGAACGCGACTCCCAGCTTCGTCAGCGCATCGAACTGGAACCAGAGGTAGGTCGGCCCCATCGCGGTCAGCACGGCATACGCCTCGAGGTGCTCCTCGGGCACTTCCGGGCAGTCGCCCAGGGGCGCGAGGAGCGCGACGATCCTGCTGCGTTCCTGCCCCGAGAGCGCCGGGGAGAAGGCGATTGGATTGTATCCCCTGCCGACGACCGATGCAGCGTTCGGGATCATCCGTACGATCCGCTGGAACCCGCCGAGCATCGACGCGATCCGGGCGATCGAGACCTTCGGCATCAGCGAGACCACGATCGTGCCGGGTTGCAGCACCGGCACGATCTCGGCGAGGATGGCTGGTGCCACGGGCGGATGTACGGCGAGCAGCACGATATCCTGATATGCCGCATCTGGATTTGCACCCGGTATCGCGTGAATCCCGGGGAACCGGCTCTGCAACTCCCGCAGGGAATCTGCACTCGGATCGCTCACCACGACACGCTCCGGCATTCTGCCGGCGTGCTGCCATCCACCCAGGAGGATCCGGGCGACCCGTCCTCCCCCGATAAACCCGATTGACGTCATCAAACCATCCTTTTTTCTGATTGGCTACATCATTGCGCCGAAAGATCTTCAACAGGGCCCGTCGCAGCCGCACCCGCAGCCGCTGGAAGGCCCAGCGGACGGCTCTCTCTTTTTGGTGCTTCTCCGCCTCCCCTCGCCGCGCCACACCGCCGCGACGACCGTCTCGATATCGTCCTCCGTATAGGAGCGGGACGGCCCTTTCTCGATCCCGCACTCGGTGACAATGACGTGCTGGGCCGGGACGATGCCCTGCGCTTCCGCGATCTTCTTCGCACAGACCGCCGGGCACCCGTCGATCACGACCACCTCGTCGGCATTCTTCGCGTTCTTCACGAGCCCTTCGGCCCCGGTCGCCAGCAGCGCGACGCAGGCGATGCTACCGAACCCTTCCTCGGTCAGCCGGACCGCGGCGATGTTCGAGAGCTGCCCCGTATTTGCCTGGCCGGCGCAGGGAAAGACGATCCGTCGCGGTTCATCTGCTCCGCACGAGCATGTCGGTGTTTCTGTCATGTTACCCCTGCAGCAGCTCCTTGAGCTCCTCGACGCAGGGCACGCGGCCCACCACCTTCTCTTCGCCGTCGATGAAGACGGCGGGGGTGAGCATCACCCCGCGGCTCATGATCTCGGTGATGTCGTCCACTTTCCGGATATCAGCCTGGATCTTGAGCTCTTTCACCGCTTCCTCCACGTTCCTGATCGTCCGCCTGCACTTCGGGCATCCGGTGCCCAGCACCTCAATTGTGACCATCATATCTCCCCTTGGTTCTCGATCCCATCGTTATTCCTCATCGTGGGATACATACTTCTTATACTCCTCATAAATTGCTGCCGCATAAGCGTGTTCAGCGCTCCGCGGGATGTAGTTGTAGATCTTCACCCGCTTCACCAGCTCCGCGACGATCTGCTCATCTCCCCCGAGATCCAGAGCTGCAACCTCCTCGATGATGGGCTCCAGCCAGGCGATCCCGACGGTCTTTCCGTCCACGGAGAGCGGCTTCACCCGGCGGAGGGCCTCCGCGGCGCAGCAGGGCTTCTTCTCCACCTCAGCACCACCCTGCCGGAATGAATCCCTGCACGTTGCCGAAGAGGACCCCGGCGAGCGTGGAGAGGATCACGACGAGGACCACGTACGCAGCCGTCTTCCGCCCGCCCAGGATCCGGTAGAGCACCAGCATGCTCGGCAGGCTGATCGTCGGCCCGGCCAGGAGAAGCGCGAGCGCCGGGCCGGCTCCCATGACCCCGACGGAGTAGCCGAACGTCGTCCCGATGATGGGCACTTCCAGGAGCGTGGGCATGTAGAGGAACGCACCCAGGATCGATGCCAGGAAGCACGATATGATGGAGTTGCCCCCGAGGAAGGGGCGGAAGGTCTCCGGCGGCAGGAAGAAGGCAATGATCCCGACGACGAACGTTCCCGCGATCAGGATGGGGAAGATCCTTTTTGTGAGGTCCCAGGTCTCCAGCCCCCACTCGGTCACCTCGTCCCGCTCGAAGTAGTAGACGAGCAGGATCGCAACGCCGAGCGTCAGGGCGTAGAGAATGGGGAACTTGATGAACCAGTCGATCTGTGCGGCGCCGACGACCAGGATCCCGACGAGCAGGGCGAAGAACAGAAGCGTGATCCGGTTCGACCGCTCCTCGCAGACGGCACCGCCCACCGGCACCACCGGCGCCTTCTTCGCCTCCCCGTCGTAGCTCCGGAAGAGGAATGCCATGGCAAGCCCGAGGAGGACCGAGAGGAGCACGGCTGAGACCGCCCGGGCAAGCCCGAGATCCGCCCCCAGGACCCTCGCCGTATAGATGATGGCGAGGATGTTGATCGCCGGACCCGAGAAGAGGAAGGTGGTCGCCGGACCGATGCCGCTCCCCTTCTTGAGGATGCCCGCGAAGATGGGCAGAATCGTACAGCTGCATACCGCCAGGACTGTCCCCGAGACGGCGGCGATGCTGTAGGAGACGGACTTCTTCGTGTCCGCGCTGAAGTACTTCAGGATCGCGTCCTTCTTGACAAACGCCGCAATCGCCCCGGCGATGAAGAAGGCCGGCACCAGGCAGGTGAGCACGTGCGCCGAGAGGTAGTCCAGGACCGAGGCCAGCCCGGCGAGCAGCGCCCCGCTGATGGGATCAGCCATCCCTGTGCCCTCCGTCGAGTTCCTGCCCTGTTCGATGCCGGTATGGTGTTACCGTAGAGGACTCCCCCTGTGTATTCCGCCGCATCATCTTCTCCGTCGTCTCCGGGTGATTGTCGAAGTTTCAAATTATGTTGAAATAACATACCCACCATAGATTATATATCTTCGCATTTCACAATAACTTGAAATATTGATGTCCGTGAAGACAAAGGCGTGCTGGGCCGGTCTGCCGGAGCCCATCAAAGAGAGGCTCCAGGAAATGGGCGGCATTGAAGGGCTGAAAGAGAGAATCCCGAAGCGGGATGAACTCATACGCGAAGGGAAAAAATTTGGTGCGCTCTCGGATCCCATCCGCCTGACCATCCTCTACGCACTTCTCTCGCAGCCCCTCTGCGTCTGCGTGATCAGGGAGATCCTGCAGATCGCCGACTCCAAGCTCTCCTACCACCTCGGTGTGCTCCGGCAGGCGGGATTTGTGGCGAGCGAGCAGCAGGGGAACTGGATCATCTACGGGATCACGGATGCGGGCCGGGCGTGGCTCCTGAACCATCCCTGAAAGGATCCATCCGTTTTTTTATCCACCGCGGCATCCATCCGCATTTTTACCCGTCCGTAATCCCGCCCCGCGGCACTCCACAATTTCAGAATATGCAGAATATTCAGAAAATTTATCATATGCCGCATCCCATGGTACATGGCAAGACCATGAAGGAGACAGGAGAATCCTGCTGCCCGGTGCCCGGGCCCCTGAGCCGCTGCACGCTCGAAGCGATCCTGAGCGTGGACGAGCGGGGCCAGATGGTGCTCCCGAAAGAGTTGCGGGCGCGGGCGGGAATCGCTGCCGGGACGAAACTCGCAGCGGTCGGCTGGGAGAAGAACGGCGAGGTCTGCTGCATCATGCTGCTCAAGGTCGAGCGGCTGAACGAATCGGTGAAGACTGTCGTAGGACCCATGGTGAACGGGGTCCTGTCAGACGAGGCGAACAGATGACCGACGAACGGATCAAAGAGAAGGTGCGGGAGGGCTACGCCAGGGTAGCCCGGGGACGGCAGTCCTGCTGCGGTCCCGGCACATGCGGCTGCGGGTCTTTGAACAGCGCGGATGCCATCAGCCGGAAGATCGGCTATGCGGACGAGGATCTGAAGGGAGTTCCGGCCGGGGCCAACCTGGGCCTGGGGTGCGGGAACCCGGTCGCGCTCGCTTCCCTCAAACCGGGGGAGACGGTGCTGGACCTGGGTTCCGGCCCGGGGTTCGACGCCTTCCTGGCGGCCCGGCGGGTGGGTCCCGCGGGGCGGGTGATCGGGGTGGACATGACGCCGGAGATGCTTGCAAAGGCGCGGGAGAATGCACGGAAGGGAGGATTCGCAAACGTTGAGTTCCGTCTCGGCGAGATCGAACACCTGCCGGTCGCCGACAACTCCGTGGACGTGATCATCTCCAACTGTGTCATCAACCTGTCGCCCGACAAATCCCAGGTCTTCCGCGAGGCGTTCCGCGTGCTGAGACCGGGCGGTCGGCTGATGATCTCCGATACCACCCTCGTACGCCCGCTCCCGGAAGCGATCCTGCGATCGGCTGCCGCGTACGTCGGCTGCATATCGGGGGCGATCGGGAAGGAGGAGTACGTGGACAGGGTGAGAGATGCCGGATTCGAGGATGTGACCATCCTCGGTGAGACACCCATGTCGATCGACTGCATGCAGAACGATCCGACGGCACAGGCCATCCTCGGAGATCCGCGCATCCCGGAAGAGATGGTCGGCGGGATCGGCGAGTCCATCGCCAGCATCCTTATCAGCGGAAAGAAGCCGGAATAACGGCTCTGTCAAAATCCTATCGGAACGAGAACTCGCTCCGATGCAGCCAGCCGCATCTTCGCAGGGCTATCCCCCTTTGTGCGATAGCCCCCTGCGGAGTCCATCGCGGGATACGCGCAATAGCCCCCCGGAGAGGTCTTCTCCGGAACCTGAATCAACGTTCTTCCGCGCCGCTGCGCCCGGGCGAACGGTTCTGCGCACGATGCGGAGAAGGGGGAAGAGTCCGCAGGGGGTGCAGATCCCCGTCCCTCCGCCAGCGATGGTGACCGACCGCGCCCGCCGCCCCGCTTTCGTGCAGTCCCTTCGTCACCGATGCGTGGAGGTGGCGGGCGTAGACGATGAAGTTGAAGATGCCTGCACGTACGCCCGCCCGCCCTCCACGTCATCCACGGCGTACTGCTTCTTCGCCATCACGTCCCGAAACCGCCGCTGCAGATCCTCCTCGACGGCGTGGAGGACGAACCCGACCACCTCTCGGGGATCCCCTGTCTCGATAGCCCGCTCGGCGCGGGGCACCACGGGCCCTTCGTCGAGCCCGGCGGGCTTCAACCCCGTGAACGGTGCTCCCTCCCCTGCGCGCCGCACCTCGCCCTCCGCCTCCCGGGGCACCCAGATCAGGATGTAATTTGCGTTCCTCGCGAGAAGGGCTCTCTTCGCAGCCTGCACGACAGGCCCGTCCCGTGTATCGCAATGCGGTGGCATATGCGATCACTATGAACCCTCTCCCATCATACTTGCGCTTCGCGCCTGTGCTGCCGTTTCCCGCCTCCCCCCTCGCGGCTGCAGAGACCGTGCCCGCGCCGGTCCCGGTTGGCGCGGGCAGACGGCGAAGCTTCTTGCGACCCGTTCTGGGGATGGCGCTGCAGACAGGAGAGTATGATGCATCTGCGATATTCAGCCGGTTAGCACAGCTGCCAACCTGGTACAGCAGACATGGATGGCACCTGCATGCATCGGGGCAATTTCACAGGCACGAACTCTCTCGGGTATCCCCCGAAGAGCAAATTCTCTTCCACGACATCGCCGGGCTGGAAGCATGACGGAAGATCCGGACCCGGGGCAGTATTCCGTAAAAAAGGAGCGAATAATAATGGGTCAGCGGGATCAGACGCTGCCGTTTGCGTGGATCCCCGAGGGGGCAGGGAGGGAGAGCCCCGGACGGACGACGGGGCTGTCTCCTTCCAGGATGGCGGCATGGGCGGCTGCCAGGCGGGCGACGGGCACGCGGTAGGCGGAGCAGGAGACGTAGGAGAGCCCGATGCGGTGGCAGAAGCGGATGGAATCCGGATGACCGCCGTGCTCCCCGCAGATGCCCACCTTGATCTCCGGGCGGGTCTCCCGTCCCCACCGCACCGCCAGCTCCATCAGGCGGCCCACGCCCCGCACGTCCAGGACCTCGAACGGGTTGTCCTGCAGGATGTGCATGCGGTTGTACATGGGCAGGAACTTGTTCTCCGCATCCTCGCGCGAGAACGAGAACGTCGCCTGGGTCAGGTCGTTGGTGCCGAAGGAGTAGAACTCCGCCTCCTCCGCCAGGTTGTCGGCCCGCAGGCAGGCGCGGACCACCTCGAGCATGGAGCCGAACCTGACGTCCAGCCGCACCCCGTTCGCCTTCTCCACGTCCGCCCGGATCTCCTCGACCCATTCACGCACCCGCTTCAGCTCCTGGGCCGTGCAGACCTGGGGCGCCATGATCTCGGGGTGCACCTCGATGCCCGCCTTCTGGCATTCTGCGGCGGCCTCCAGGATGGCGCGGATCTGCATGGCGTAGATCTCCGGGAACGTGAGCCCGAGCCGCACGCCGCGGTGCCCCAGCATGGGGTTGATCTCGTGCAGGGCGCGGACCTTCTTCAGCATGGACTCCTTCTTCTCGATCGCCTCCTCCACCAGCGACGGTTCTGCGGGGATCCGCACCTCGGGGTGCACGTCGCGGGTGCGGTACATGAAGTCCACCGTGTCCGAGAGGACCTTGATGCCGCGCAGGACATCGCGGAGATGGCGCAGCTGGGCCAGTTCGTCGACGAGCTGCTGCTCGGTGGGCAGGAACTCGTGGATGGGGGGATCGAGGAGGCGGATGGTGACCGCCCGGGGCGCCATGATCTCGAAGATCCGCTTGAAGTCCCCCCGCTGTACGGGGAGGAGACGGTTCAGGGCGGCCTGGCGGTCCTCGCGGGTCTCGGCGACGATCATCTCCACGACGATCGGCAGGCGGTCCGCTGCGTTGAACATCCGCTCCGTGCGGCAGAGCCCGATGCCCATCGCGCCGAACTTCAGGGCCCTCGCTGCATCCTCGGGCGTATCCGCATTCGCCATCACCTGGAGCCCCGCCATCTCGTCCGCCCAGGAGAGGAGGACGGCCAGTTCCGGCGAGAACTCCGCCTCGATCATCGGGACTTCGCCGATGTACACGTTCCCCGTGGTGCCGTCGATGGTGATGCGGTCCCCTTCCTCGAACTCGCGGTCGCCGACGACCGCTCTCCGCAGCGAGACGTCCACGTGGATCCCCTCGGCGCCGGCGACGCAGGGTTTGCCCATGCCGCGCGCGACGACGGCGGCATGGGAGGTCTTGCCGCCCCGGCTCGTGAGGATGCCCTCGGAGGCGAAGAATCCGTGGATGTCCTCCGGCTTGGTCTCCTCCCGGACCAGGATCACCCGCTCTCCGCCCCGCCCCAGCTTCTCGGCGCGGTCGGCGTCGAAGACCGCGATGCCCGCCGCGGCCCCCGGGGATGCGGCGAGTCCGCGTGCGACGGGGGCTGCATCCGCCTCGGGATCCAGGCGGGGGAAGAGGAGCTGCTCGAGCAGCTCCGGCGGGATCCGCAGGATCGCCCGGCGCCGGTCGATGAGACCCTCGTTGACCATATCGACAGATGTCTTGACGAGGGCGGCGGCGTTCATCTTGCCGTTGCGGGTCTGCAGGCAGTAGAGAACCCCTCTCTCGATGGTGAACTCGAAGTCCTGGACCTCGCGGTAATGCCTCTCCAGGCGGTCGCGGAGGTCGAGGAGCTGGCGGTAGAGGTCCGGCATCTCTTCTGCCAGCGCTGCGACGGGCTTCGGCGTGCGAACCCCGGCGACCACGTCCTCGCCCTGGGCGTTCGTCAGGTACTCGCCGAAGAGGACGTTCTCGCCGCTGCCCGGGTCCCGCGTGAAGGCGACGCCCGTGGCGGAGTCGTCGCCCATGTTGCCGAATACCATGGCGACTACGTTCACCGCGGTCCCGTTCGCCATTTCGGGGGTGATCCGGAACTCACGGCGGTAGTCCACGGCGCGCTTCCCCATCCAGGAGTTGAAGACCGCCTTGATTGCGATCTCCAGCTGCTCGCAGGGATCCGCGGGGAACGGACGCCCCGTCTCCTTCTCGACGACCCGGAGGAACCGATCGGCGATCTCGCGCAGGTGCCGGGCGGTGAGTTCCAGATCCTCTCTCACGCCGCCCTCTCTCTTGACCGCCTCGAACTCGGCATCGAACTTCTCCTCCGCGACACCCAGGGCGACTTTGCCGAAGAGCTGGATGAAGCGGCGGTAGGCGTCGTATCCGAACCGTTCGTTCCCGCTCTCGGCGATCAGCCCCTGGAGCGTCCCGGAATTCAGCCCGAGGTTGAGGATGGTGTCCATCATGCCCGGCATCGAGAGGGCGGAGCCGGAGCGGACCGAGACGAGGAGCGGGTGATCCCTGCCGCCGAACTGCCGCCCGGTTTTTGCCTCGACGGCGGCAAGGGCGGCGCGCACCTGGCCGAGCAGACCGGCGGGAAGGTTGCGGTCCGGATCCTCGAGGTAGGCCCGGCAGGCCTCCGTGGTGATCACGAAACCGGGCGGGACGTTGATCCCGATCTGCGTCATCTCGCAGAGGTTCGCGCCTTTGCCGCCGAGGAGCATCCTGTCCCGGCCGTCGCCTTCGGTAAAGTCGTATACCCATCTCCTGCCCGCACGTTCCGCAGGAGATCGGGGGTCAGCATTGGTGGAGCTCTGTACATCCATCACAGAAACACTGTACATAGTATCTGAGACCCACAGGTAATATATTTTATTATTTATAAATTATCCAATATAATTAATCGTGATCGATTTCGGACACGCTCCGCGGCGCAGGCCGCAATCGAGGGATGTCCGGACGGCGATGGAGCCTCGATTCCGCCGGGAATGCGGATCCGCCCTCCATGTGCTATTTGCCAGGAAAACGGTGCAACGAGAGCGGCATTTATCGGCCTGTCGCGCGACGTCCGCGCATCGGCGATCGGTGCTTTAGATCACGGCTAACCTTTTTAACTCCGGAGACAGGTTGCGACTGTGCAGCCTGCAGCGGTCGATGCATACGTCTCGGAGATCCTGCTGGATTTTGCCCGCCGCACCGGGCTTGCACCGCCCGACGCCCATCCGCGGCGCTACCTCTGGACGGATGCGTTCGCCGTCTGCACGCTCCTGGAACTGTTCCGGCGCACGCAGGACGCGGCCTTCGGCAACCTCGCCCTGCGTCTCGTCGGACAGGTGCACCACACCCTGGGGCGGCACCGCGACGACGATCCCCGCTGCGGCTGGATCAGCGGCCTGAGCGGGCGGGAGGGCGAGCTCCATCCGACCGCCGGCGGGCTGCGGATCGGAAAGCCCCTGAACGAACGCAGTCCCGGCGAAGCCCCGGACGAGCGCCGGGAGTGGGACCGGGACGGCCAGTACTACCACTACGCAACCAAGTGGATGCATGCGCTCGGCCGGACCGCACGGGTCTTCGAAGATCCGACATACATCCGCTGGGCGCTGGAACTTGCCCGTACGACCCACGCCGCGTTCGTCTATGCCCCTCCCGCCGGCGGGCGGAAGCGGATGTACTGGAAGATGAGCATCGACCTCACCCGCCCGCTCGTCGCCGCCATGGGACAGCACGATCCCCTCGACGGCCTCGTCACCTACAGCGAGCTGCAGCTGGCGGCGCGGGACGTGGGAGCCTCCCCGCAGCCGGCTCTCGCCGCGGAGATCGCCGACATGGCTGCCATCTGCCGGGGGATGCGCTGGGAGACCTCTGATCCCCTCGGCATCGGCGGACTCCTCTTCGACGCGGCGCGAATCGCCCAGGTGATCGTCGCGGGAGGGTTCCGCTACGGATCCCTGCTGGAGTCCGTCGCGGCAGCCGCCTCGAGCGGCCTCCGGGCCTTCGCCGAAGGTGGAACCCTGCACCTGCCGGCGGAGTGCCGTCTGCCCTTCCGCGAACTGGGGCTCTCGATCGGGCTCAAAGGAGCCGATCTTCTCCGGCAGCACCTCGTCGGGGAGAACCGGGAGTCGTTCCCGGGTTCTCTGCAGCGGCGGGTCGAGTCCCTGGCAGCATACGCCCCGCTGGGTGAGGCGATCGAGCAGTACTGGATGGACGAGAGGAACCAGGAGACCGCCGCCTGGATCGAGCACCGGGATATCAACGCGGTGACGCTCGCCACCAGCCTCGCACCGCAGGGATTCCTCGCGATCTGATGTCTGGGAACGGTACACCCTCTCCCGGCGGCACCGGGCTGCCGCGCGGAGGTCTCGATGCTTCCCCTCCCCCGACCGATCGGCGCACCGACCCGTCAGCCCCTGCTGCCGGCGCCGTTCGAACCGTCGAGGCGGCGGAATGCGGGGAGGATCCGCGCGGGACCTGCCTCAACGCTTAAATACTAGAAGCTATTGAGAATAGTCGCCTTGCGAGGTGATCCACCATGGCAATGGTTCGGAAGAGAGATGGAAGTCAGGAGCCCTTCATGCAGGAGAAGATCGTCGTGAGCGCCGTGAAGTCCGGGGCTCCGCCGGAGTACGCCCGTGAGATTGCGCGGGACGTCGAGCGGAGCGCAGGCGAAGGGGTGAGCACCGGCGAGATCCGCCAGCAGGTTCTCGAGAAGCTGCGGACCCGCAACCCGGAGTGGGAGCGGAACTGGCTGGTCTACGACGAGGCGGTGAAGAAGCGGGGAGCGGGAGGACAGCCCGCCGCAGTGTCTGCGAGCTGAAGGGGGAGGGGGCGTATCGCCCTTTCAACATCCCTTATCTTTCTGCGTCCGTAATCAACCATGCCTGTTTTTGGCTGGCATGAAAACCCCCTATAGATACGCAAAGCGACCGCTCGACCAACCTGCTTTTCTTCGCTTCCGATCGTCACTCGGCGTTCAGATTCCGAACGATGTATCCTGCCCGAGCAAGGAGTTGGATCATCTCGTTATGATCGATTCCCGGTTCGGAACGGATCTTGGGTAGTTTCACTTTCTTCGCCGTTCCCGGCGATTCTGCGTACATCTCACGATTCGCGAGGAGATGATGAATAATTGAAAAAAACCTTCCGCGCCAGCGCCACAATCGCCTTTTTACACCCTATTCGTGAACGGATACGGAGAAAGAACTGTTTCAGCAGATTTGGTTTGCCACGGGCAATCGTTTGCGCCGCTTCGACGAGCATCGTCCTGAGAAATTTCGATCCTCGTTTGGTGATGAGTCCGTGTGCGGTTTTTCCTGCAGACGCATATACTGCCTGTGCGAGTCCTGCCCGGCTCACCAGGCGCTTCGGAGTGGCAGACTGGTTGACATCACCGATCTCAGCGAGAATTGCCGAGCCAATGGTGTACCGGATACCCCGGAACGCTCATAACGACCTCCGGGGATTCCGGGTACCGGCGAGATGTCTGAGGATTGCCTCTTCATACCGAGCAATGCGAGAGTCATGATGCCCGACGGACTCGAGGGATTGCCAAATGACAAAGAGATCGGTTTCACCGAGTTCCCCACAGATGGCCCGTTCGATCTCGTCTCTCTTCTTGAGAATTCGAGGCTCGTGAATGGTTTCCAGGATGCGCTCGATCGGGTTTCCCCCGACGAGGCCGGTGATAATCAATAGTTTGGATTTCCCAAAGATACCGAAAAGGCCCTCTGACAACCGGATGCCATTCCTCACCAGCAGTTTATGGATCCTGCTTTCATGGATTGTTCGTTCTTCGACCCGTTGCCGGTGAGTCCTCGTGCGTTCGCGGATTTCACGGATGTTTCACGGCGGGCCAGCAACTCCGTTAAACTGCCAAACACCGTAGAGAATTGACGGATCGTCGAATGACCCGTCACTCCGGGTATACTGCTCCCGAAATGTAGGACCTGTGGACGTCTGATCCACAGGCTGTATCCGCGCGGGGATACAAGTTCCATTCGCCCCCCCTGAGATTCGGCGGGTAGAGGCGGCGTGGTAGAGATAGACGGATCTCCGTGCTCGCAGCACACTCATCGATTCGGAACCACGATCAAGCTCTGTAACAGGTTTCAGGACCCAAGCCGAAATTGGCCTGATCTGCCTCTACCCACGCAACATTCTCCCAGAAGTAAAAAGATACGGGTCGACTATCACCCGTTTTCGTGCTCATCGATGAGCCTCCGGTTCATGGCGTGCTCTGCTGAAATCCGCATCGGAGGGGGGTAATGATCCGGGGCGGCATATTCTCAGGAAAGGCCCCCCTGTGCGATGGCCCCGATCGGGAGAGGCCAACGCGGGTCTGGATCCTGAATACCGATGATGGTGAAACATCCCTATCGCACGAAGGTGGGGGAGGGGCAAGACCCCTCCCCTGGGGATGCTAGAACGCCGGCAACCTCGATGAGGATTTCGACAGAGCGGGTGCAATTGAGATTGATCCTACTCAGTCCCGTGTACGAGGCCGATCCACACTTCCAACCGTGCACCGCGCTATTCGGTGCAGAAGGTCAGAGAAATGCTGGCATGTGCCAAGGACTGCAGGGCAGATGAATCCTGATCGGTTCGGGCTACCGTCCTCGCGCGAGCAGCGCCCGGAGGTCCTGCAGCGGGAGGGTGTTCACGACGTCCTTCTTCTCCAGCCAGCCGCGCCGCGCCGTCGCCACCCCGAACTCCATGTAACGGAGGTTGCTGCGGTTGTGGGCGTCGGAGCCGATCGATAACCGCACCCCCTGCTCGCGGGCCCGCTGGCAGTTGACGTCGGAGAGGTCGAGCCGCCGTGGGAAGGCGTTGATCTCCAGGAGCGTGCCGAGTTCGGAGGCGGCCGCGAAGATGCGGGCCAGATCGATCGGGTAGGGCTCCCGCTGATGGATCAGCCTGCCGGTGGGGTGGCCGATGATATCCACGTGCTCGTTGTGCATGGCGGTCAGCAGCCGTTCGGTCATCTCCGCCTCGGACTGCTTGAACCCCGAGTGGACGCTCGCGACCACCACGTCCAGATCCCGGAGCACCGCGGTGTCGATATCCAGCTTCCCGCCCCGGTCGATGTTGCCCTCAACCCCGGCGAGGACGGTGAACCCGTCCAGGCGGCGGTTCAGCCTCTCGATCTCCCGCATCTGCTCTCGGATCTCCTCCTCGGTCAGCCCGCGGGCAACCGGCAGCGCCTTCGTGTGGTCGCAGATGGCGATGTACTCGTAGCCGAGGGATCGGGCGGCCTCCGCCATCTCCTCGATCGTGTTGCTCCCCTCGCTCCACGAGGTGTGCACATGGAGATCCCCTCTCACGTCACCGTACCGGACGAGATCCGGCAGCCGCCCCTCCCGTGCGGCGTCGATCTCCCCGCGATCCTCGCGCAGCTCCGGCTCGATGTATGCCAGCCCAAGGGCGCTGTAGATCTCCTCCTCGCTCTCCGCGGCGATCACCGCCCCCGTGCTCCGCTCGATCAGCCCGTACTCCGAGAGTTTCCAGTCCCGCTCGATTGCCAGCTCGCGGAGACGGATGTTGTGCTCTCTGGAGCCCGTGAAGTACTGGAGGGCGGCGCCGTAACTATCCCTCCCGACCACCCGGAGATCGACGTGGAGGCCGTTCGTGAGGACGATGCTGCTCTTGGTCGTGCCCCGGGCCAGCACCTGGGCGATGCCGGAGATTCCCAGGAACGCCTCCATGGCCCGTTCCGGATCCGGGGAGACCGCCAGGATGTCCACGTCGCCGATGGTCTCCTTGCGGCGGCGGATCGATCCCGTGAGGCTGATCGTCGAGACGGTACCGGACTCTTCCATCCGCCGCTGGATGTCCTGCGCGATCGGGAGGATGTAGCCGAGAAGGTAGCGGTGCCCGACCTTCTTCGCCCGCTCCAGGGAGAGGAGGATGTTCTCCTCCGACTTCTTCCCGAACCCCGGCAGGCCGCGGATCTTTCCCGATCGCGCCGCCGCCTCGAGCTCGTCCAGGGTGCGGATCTTCAGTTTTTTGTTGAGCAGGAGGGCTCGTTTCGGGCCGAGCCCCTCCACCTTCGTGAGCTCCTCGACTCCCGCGGGAAGCTCCCTGCGCAGCGTCTCCAAATAGGCGAGGCGGCCGAACTTGAGGATCTCCTCGATCTTCTCCGCGATGCTCTCGCCGACCCCGGGAATCTCCTCGAGCTGCCCGCGCTCGCAGACGGTCGTGATGTCCTCCGGAAGCGTCTCGATCGCCTGGGCGGCCCGGCGGTATGCACGGGGCTTGAAGGGGACCCCCTTGATCTGGAGAAGATCGGCGATCTCGTAGAGGATCCCCGCCACCTCGCTGTTCCTAATCCTTCCTGCCTTCTGCATGCTCTGCCGCCTCGCCCTGCTCCCGGTACATGCGCTCGACCTCCTCGACCGTGGTCGCCTCCTCCGCCGCCCGATCCTCCCGCCACCGCACGAACCGGGGGAAGCGGAGGGAGAGACCCCGCTGCTCCCGCTCGTCCCACCCGCAGGTATGGATCGGGCTCTGGGTGATCTCCGAACCCAGCACCTCAAGAACGTGCTTCGGGACGATATAGTGGTCCGGCTCCGCCTGCCGCCGGACCATGAGGCGGGCGGGTTTCGTTGCGGTCGCCGCGTCGGCAAGCCTCTGCGGCAGCGCCTGCAGCTCCGCATCCGAGAATCCCGTCCCCAGCCTGCAGACGGTCTGGAAGATGTCCGCTTCATGGTGGTAGGCGGCGCAGAGGAGGGATCCGTAGGTGCCCGCCCGCCTCCCCCGCCCGTCGTATGCCCCCACAACAGCAAGATCCAGGGTGTCCGTCAGCTCCGTGCCGTAGCTGCGCTTCCACTTGATCCACTGCCATGCGCGGGAGCCGGCCTGGTAGCGGGAGTCTTCGGCGCAGGACTTGATCAGGATCCCCTCCAGACCGCGCTCGATGCAGTCCAGGAAGAACTCCTCGATCCGGTCGAGCTCTTTTGCTACGATCCGCCGGGTGACGGCGATATAGTCGCCGTTCTCTATCGTCTGCTCCAGGACCTCCCGCCGCACCGGGAAAGGATCCGTCAGGCGGGACTCCCCCTCCCTGTAGAGGAGGTCGAAGACCATGTAGCGGACCGGATACCGCACGGCGTACTCCTCCACGCGGTACTTCCTCCTCCGCTGCATCAGCTGCTGGAAGGGGTAATACACCCCCTTTCCGATATCATAGGCGACCACCTCCCCATCCAGGATCGCGGACTCCGCACGGACGTGTGTCCTCACCTGCTCGGCGACATCCGGAAACTGCGCCGTCACATCGTTCAGCCGGCGGGAGAAGAGTCGGATCTCGTCCTCCTGCTTGTGGGCCTGGATCCGCTCCCCGTCGTACTTCTCTTCCACGGAGACGTACTCCGAGTGCATCTTTGCCGGAATATCCGAGAGCCTGCCGATCCGCTGGGCGAGCATGGGCTGGATGGGGCGGAAGAGCGAGATCCCGAGGGCCTCCACTCCCGAGACTCCCTTCTCCTTCAGTGTCCGTGCCACGAGCCCGATATCCGAGGTGATGTTGTAAGCGTGCTCGAGCGCCCGGCGCTCCTTCCGCGACCCCAGGTACGCCTCCGCGAGCGCATCAAGGACGGTCATGTCCCCCACCCCGAGCCGCATCTCCCCGGTCGCCAGGCGGACGAGGTAGCGCCTCTCCCGCGGGCTGGACCCCGCCAGCATCGCGGCCAGGATCCGTACCTTCGCATCGCGGGCACCGCCCCCTTTTGCCTGCGCGATCTGGAGGAATCCGCGGTGCACGTCCACGACGGTGAGGGGAAACGGGAAGGGCGGAAGATCGGGGCGGACAGGCTTCTGGTCCCCGCCGACCCGGAAGGCAACATCACCCCAGTCGCCGACCGCTTTCTTCTTCGCCACCTCCCCCTCGTCCAGGCCGAATGCTAGAGCGATGGCCGCCTGAACGAGGCGCTCCCCGAGGCCCATGAACAGGCCGGAGTAGCCCGGCGCGATCTCCCCCAGGACCAGGTAGCAGACGGTGCCGATCTCGTCCGCCATGCTCTCCCGGAGCATCTCTGCCAGGAGGGAGACCATGCGGTTGCGGGATGCGGTCGCCTCCAGCTCTTCCAGGTACTGCACCAGACGGGAGAATTCCACGTGCGCGACCCCCGGCAGACGGCGGTACTTCCCGCTCCGAAAAGGTAAAGCTTGCGCTCTCCCGGGGGCCTGTCAGCGATTCTCCGCGGCAGCCGCGGGCATGGGAGCGGCAGACGCCTCCCGCCGTCGATCAGGGCGATCGGCCCGGGGTCCTGCGGTAGACCATCCCCTGGAAGATGGCAATCCTCTCCCCGGCGGCGTCGGTCACCCTCACGACGTAGGTGGCGAGCTTCGGGTTCGCCGAGAACTCCTCGGCATCGGCGTAGAGCGTCCCCGAACGGGCGGATTTCATGTAGGAGATGTGGGCGTTGATCGCCGCGGCCGGGATCCCGTGGGAGTTGGATGCCAGGGCGAATGCGGCATCCGCGAGGGTGAAGATCGCCCCGCCGTGGACTGTTCCGTGGCTGTTCTTGTGCCTGTCCGCGATCTCCATCCGCACCCGGGCCCTTCCGGGACCCGTCTCCAGGAGCTCGATGCCGGCTTCCCGGGCAAAGTTGTCCTTCTCGAAGAACTGCGTCGGATCCTCCATGGCTGTACATCGCACCGCCCCGTATAAAAGGAATGCCGCCGCATCGTCTCCCTCTCCATCGCCCGGAGGGGCGTTCGTCAGGCGCGTTCCAGCCGTATCCGGTCGGCGCCCTTCGCCTGCCGCAGCAGCGCCGCGTCCCCCGTCACCCGCCCGACCACGTTCACGGCGCTCGCCGGCACGGGGCGGTTCCCGCTGCTCATCGGTGTGGGGCCGAAGAAGATGGCAAGCGCCCGTCCCGGCGGCCAGTAGCCGATGTCCCCGACGTCCACGGCTGTAGTCGCGGTCTCGTCGGACGGCAGATCCACGGGGATCTCGAAGTAGAACTCGTCGCCCCACTCGCGGGGCGCCGCCTCGATGGGAAGGCGGCGGGCGATCTCGGCGGCGGCGGGGGTGTCGGCGAGCTGCCCCTCCAGGGAGACGTTTCCGATGCGGATGCGGATTCCTGTAGGCATGCAGCCCCCCGTTCAGTACTCCCTCAGCACGGTGTAGATGGCCGAGAAGTCCAGGTGTTCGAGCCCCCGCGCGTGCGCCATGCCGAAGAGCTCCTTCGCGACGCTGCCCGTAAAGAGCGGCCTCTTCAGCGTCCGTGCGAGATCCTGGAGGTAGTGCAGGTCCTTGTAGATGAGGGCGGAAGAGAAGTGGGTCGAGAAGTCCTCCGCGATCAGTTTGTCCTTCTTGGCGGCGAGCACACCGCAGTTTCCCGCACCCGCGAGCAGGATCGCGACGACCCTCTCCCGCTCCACGCCCGCGGCCTCCCCGAAGGCAACCGCTTCTGCGAGCGTCGCCATGAACGAACCCAGCACGAGGTTGTTGACCAGCTTCATGCGCGTGGCGAGCCCCGGTTCCCCCAGGTAGAAGATGCTCTTTCCCAGCCGCTTCAGGAACGGCTCGGCCCGCTCGTATGCGGCCGCATCCCCGCTCACGAGGATGGTGAGCGCCCCCTGGGAAGCCGGGACCACGCTGCCGAGGACCGGGGCCTCCAGGTACTCGGCGCCCTGCCCGCGGACGCTTGCGTAGAACTCGGGGACCCGATCGAAGTGGTTGGTCGTGGTGTCCACGATGAGTCTGCCCCTGCAGTCGCCTGAGAGAATCCCGTCCTCGGCGGAGAGGACCTCGCCGACCGCCCGGCTGTCGAAGAGGTTCAGAAACACCAGGTCGACGCGGGATATCAGATCGCCCGGGCTGTCCGCCACCGGAACGCCCAGACCCAGCGCCTTCTCACGGGTTCGGTTCCAGACCACCAGATCGACTCCCTCGGCGATGAGCCTCCGCGCCATCGCCGTTCCCAGATGCCCGAGGCCGATGAATCCTGCCTGCATTGGCTCACTCCGTGTTACCGCTCTAGGATGTCCGCGCATATAAGAGCCCCGCTATGAAACCGTACCCTGCCCTGCCCCGATAGTTGGTAAGGACTCCACCCCCTCTCCGGCGGCTACAGCGCCAGGACCATCTCGTTGTAGGAGTCCTCGCGGAAGTTCCTCCGAAGACGGAATCCGAACCGCTCGTACCACCGCACCAGCCTCTGCACCGCCTCCCGCGGTGCCTGCCCCGGAGGATAGTCCATGGGATAGGCCTCGAGCCGTATGCCCGAATAGCCCATCCGCGCCATGACGTCGATGAACCGCTCCATGCAGGGGGTTCCGCTCCCCCGGCGGCGGCACCGCAGGATGCTCAGGAAGACGCCGTCTTCCAGCACGGCATCCTCGTAGCAGATCAGGCGGCAAAGGTGGCGCTCTCCGATCCGCCAGCCGATCTCGTAGACACCCATTGCTCGCGGCCATGAGACCGCCGGCATCGTATAAATAATGCATGCCCGGCGGGGCCATCGAGAGCGGGGGTTATGCTGCCGCACCGCGGAAAAGGGTGTACACCTCCCCGCCGAACCGTATGGATGGGGAGGTTATTTCAGGGATCTAGAGCCTTTCCTCTGGCGGCGGAGACAGAGGTTGGAGCAGAATCTCCTTTTCTGGTTCTCCGTCCTGAACTCCTGCCCGCATGTGGCGCACTTCACGGTATAGATGCTGCGGTAGCTCTTCTCCCATTCGGTGGTTCGTTCGGCAAAGGGTACGAATCCGATCTGCATGATCAGTGCTTCGTGGCGACCGGTTGATGAGCCTTTGCAATTGTTGTAGCGGTCAGCATATGCCGGAACGTGCGGGGGGAGGTGCGTCCACGGGATCGCGTCCCGCATGCCCGTGGGGCGGAGATGCCGGATCGCCCCGCTGGAAGACGGTTTCGAACATCGCGTACCGGGTCTCCTCCATGCCGGCGCTCCGGTAGGCGGCCTGTGCAGCGCGGTTCTCCCGCCGCACGTAGAGCCGCAATCCCGCCACATCGGGGCGCGACCGCGCCTGGGCCGCCAGCGTGCCGAAGAGCCGCCGGAAGATCCCCCTGCGCCGCCACTCCCCGCGCACGTAGACGCTCTGGATCCACCAGAAGGTGCCGCATCGCCAGTCGCTCCACTCAAAGGTGACCATGCACTGGCCCACGACCTCCCCCTCGTGCTCCGCCAGCAGGTAGAATCCCCGTGCGGGGTCCCGGATGACCGCCTCCACTCCTCTCCGCACGATGGGCGGATCCAGCTCCCGCCCCTCCGTCTCCCGGGCCATGGCGCGGTTGTTCTCTGCAATGGTCTCGATGTCCCGGATTCCGGCGGGCCGTACGGTGATCTGCACGATCTTGCCTCCCCAGGTGATGTATTCCACCGATCCCTGAAGAATCCGATCGGGATGCGCGGACAAGCGCTGCACCGTCCTCCGCGACCGTATCCTTAATCTGCCCTGCAGTCCTACCGCGACTCCATGCCGGGACGGGTGCGGATGGAGGTGATGGGGTCGACACTCGAGGCGACGGTGCAGCACGTCGTGCTGGAGCCCGTGCACGGCAGACCCTACCGCCCGCTGGCAATCCAGACCGACAGGGGGAGCGTCCACTGCCGGTACTACGACGCCGGGGGGTCCGAGCGGGGAGTGGTCATGGTCGGGGGTGCGGGCGGCGGATTCGACTCCCCTGCGAGGAACCTCTACCCCCGCCTCAGCGAGGATCTGCGGGAGAGGGGTATCCGCTGCCTTCGGGTCCGCTACCGCCATCCCGCCTATCTGGGAGAGGCGGCGCTGGATACCGTACTGGGTGTCCGATTCCTGAAGCGTCAGGGCGTCCGCTCCGTGGGGCTGATCGGCCACTCCCTGGGCGGCGCCGCGGTCGTGCAGGCGGCGGCGGCCGATCCCGCCGTCCGCACCATCGTCACCCTCTCGACGCAGTGTTTCGGGGCCGAACCGCTTGCCCGCATGCCCGCGGATGTGCCTGTCCTGCTGATCCACGGCGGTGCGGACCGTGTGCTGCCCCCCTGCTGTTCGGAGGCCGCCAGGGATCTGGCCCGCGGGCGTGCGTCCCTGATCCTCTACGAGGGAGCGGGGCACGCGCTCCGGGAAGCCGCCTCTCATGTGTATGCGGACGTGCGGAGCTGGATCCTGCAGCACCTGCGGTGAACAACCGGTCCGCATCCCGCCTGTCGTTCCTGTGCCGCCGGCATCTGCTCTGCAAAAAACCCGCCTGGGCTGCTGCCCGCCTGTTCCACGACCCTTTTCGGCCAAAAGGATGGCTGAATGGTTCAGATCTTCTCTCGCGGAGAGGAGTCATGACAGAATGCGTCAGCATGCGGCGCAAAAGGCTCTGTCGAGGGATGGACGGGCCTCATCCTTCCCCGGGGGTTCGGGCTTCCCTCCTCTGCCGCGCGATAGCTCTCCGGAATGCCGGCGAGAATGCCGTATCCAGCAGCGGGGCACCCCCCCTTCCCTCCGGGATCCGATTCGCGTCCGGGCAGCAAAGCCTTAAAGGAGGCGGCCGTACGCTCTTTTACAACAGGTGGCGGAACATGACCGCGTATGGTACGGTGAGTACGGCCAACACGCACTCCGGGCATCTCGATGTCGAGAGCGGCGTTCTCCTGTGCACCGCACTGGTGATCGACCTGGCCGATCTCATCCCCCTGGATCTCGTCGGGCTGGGGCTCGTCTACGAGCTCCCGCTTTCCATCGTCGAGACACTGCTGCTCCTGCGCCTGGGAGTGCCGAAGCGCAATTCCGTGCTTGCGGGGGCTCTGGACCTGATCCCCATCATCGACATCATCCCCTGGGCCACCCTGGCGGTTCTCGACAGGCGGTTCGGAATCCAGCTGCCCGTGATCACCCGTCTTTTGAACGGATAGGCACAGGCTAACTCCTGGCAGACATGCTCCGCACCCGGCCCTTCCCGGGATCCGGGTAGGCAGATGGGCGTTCAGGGCGCTGATCTTTCGGTTCCCCCATGAGACACCCCGGTGCTGCGGGATCGAGAATAATCAGCCCATCTCCTTCCGCTTCCACTCGCCGCTGGATTCGTCCTTCTCGTACTCCTGCTTCACGGCAGCCCAGGCGACCTTGTAGGTGACCTCCTCGCGCGACTCGCCCGGATCCCGCCTCGATTCCGGATCCCTGTACTGCTCCCACGCGGAGTTTGCGGCCTCCATCCAGATCTCCCGGGCGTGTTCGGGCAGTTCCTGCCGTATGAGATAGGGCAGATCCTCTTCGTTCCTGTACGGTGGTGGCATCCGATTCACCGCAACCCCCCATGGCGGAACCGGTATAAAAAAACACTCAGATGGTTGTGACGGCCCGATCGGACGCCGGGCGACCCTGACCCCCCGCCGCCACCGCGCGGCACGACGGGGGCGGGTGCGTCGAACCGCTGGCGGATCTGCCCGGCGGATCGCACCGCCCCTGGAACGAGGGACGGGGATTCCTGCTGCCCGATCCATCCCTGCCGGCAATCCCTGAGGATTCCTTCGCCATCCCGCCGCGGATCCGGTCTTCTCGACTCTCCGAAAAGCCCCTGCGCTCCCGAAGAGGATGCTGACGGGGCGAAAACCGCGGACACGCGTTCGGGCAGATCGTCCGACCCTGCGGGCAGGCAGCAATGCCGTCGGCCTCCAATGGAGACGCCCCCGGCCGCGACGGGGGAGCACGCTCCCGCCACCGGGATCGGCACTGTGAGAGCGTTTCTGCAGAGCCCCTGTTCGGGAAATCCTTCGCCGCCCGCGATCTCCCCGCGGTGGCAGGAGGGGCGTTCCGGCCGATGCCGGGCATACCGTGGTTCCGCCCTCCGCGGCAACGGCGCGCCGCCATACCGCCTTATATGCTCCCGGGACAGAGACTATGCAGAGGAGATGGAGAATACGGACGATCCGCAGGCTAGCAGAAGAACGCCCGCCCGCTGCAAGATGTGCGGCGCGCCTCTCGCGGAGAAGCAGCACTACTTCTGTTCAGACCGCTGCGCGTGGAGTTACGAGGCGCGGCTCCGCCGCCCCTCTCCCCCCGGCCCCTCCTGCCGCACCTGCGCGGGCGCTATCAGCTGGACTGTGGACGAGGAGTGACGGCTCCCCTCTCGGCGGCTCTCAGGCGACCAGATCCACGACCAGCGCGGCGGCCAAAACGGCGAGCCCCACCAGGGCGAGCGGCAGCGTGAACCTCCGCACCACGGCGGGGAACGGATCGGCGGTGATCCGCTGCATGAGCCAGAAGAAGGGATCGCTCACGTAGGAGAACGTGCAGGTTCCCGCGCAGATCATCAGGAGGAGGGCGAAGGGGTGGACGGCGGCGGCGACAGGCGTTGCGCTGACCATGCCGGCGGTGACGACCGCCGTGGTCACCCTCGATCCCTGGGCGGTCTGCACCAGCGCAGCCAGGACGAACGGGATGAATACCGGGGGCAGCACGCCGCTGAAGACCCCGTATGCCTGCGCGGGAAAATCGCTCGCGGCGATCGTGGCCCCCAGCGCCCCGGCGGCGGTGAGGTCGAAGATGATGACGCCCGCGTTCTTCGTCCCGCTGCTGACGGCGTCCAGCCGCAGGTCCTCCCCGGCGACCAGAAGGGCGGCGGCCAGACCGGCGAGGAGCGCCAGGTTGACATCGGCGAGAAGGCGGAGCGGGGGGGCCAGGGACCCGACAAGGAAGAAGAGGACCGGGACACCGATCGGCGACCAGGCCCGCAGGCTCGAGACGGACGGAGGGGTTCGGGGCTCCCCCTGCGGGCTCTTCCGCCGCCCTCCCCACAGGACGACGATCGCGGCGAGCAGGACCAGCGAGAGAGGGAGGGTGAGGCAGTCGATCGTCCACGGGGACTCGGCATGGATGCCGAGGATCGATACGATGCTGAAGACGACGGGCGACGGGTAGAGGAGCGCGAAGGAGACGACCCCGCCGATGGCGGCCAGATAGAGGGCGTGCCTCGACGGCGCCTCCCCGCCCTGCAGGCGGGAGACGACCGGCGCCAGGATGACGAAACTGGTGATGCTGCACATCAGGGGGACGGAGAGGAGGTACCCCGAGACAGCGGAGGCCTGCAGAGGCCTATGGGAGATCCTCTGGATATCCGCCACGATACGCTCCAGGTATCCGCCCTGCCGCAGCACCTGGGCGATTACCGAACCGCAGAAGATGACGACGGCGAGGAGGGAGAAGACGCTCCCGAGCCCCCGGCCGATCGCGTCGACCACGGTCCCGGGGTCCATGCCCGCCAGCAGGCCGTAGAGGAGGGAAGCGGCGATCAGGCTGATGAAGGGCATGATGCGGTAGCGGATCCCGATGACGGTGATGAAGGCGAGGGAGACGGCAAAGGCGGCCAGCGCATGCATCCGTACAGTCTTTCGGCCGTCGGCGTAATAAGCGACGCGGGTGTGCGGCTGCCTCACCGCTCCTGCACCGACTGCAGGGCTCCTCTCGCCCGCTCCACATTCTCGAGCGCGATCGCGCGGTACTCGGGATCGATCTCGAAGCCGAGGAATCGGATCTGCTGCTGCACGCAGGCGACCGCCGTGCTTCCGATGCCCATGAACGGATCCAGGACCGTCGTCCCGGGAGAGATCCCGTGCAGGCGGATGCACATCTCCGCGAGCTTCACGGGAAAGGTGGTCGGGTGAGGACGGGATCGGCGGATCGTGGTGTAGGGGACGAACCAGGTGTTGCCCCGTTCGCGGAGATCCCCCCGTGCCCGCTTCCACCGCCCGATGTTGCTCTTGTCCTGGTAACTGACGCCGATGGCAAGTTTGTCCAGGGGCACGTCGCCGTCCTTCGTGAAGTGGAAGATGTGCTCGTGGCACTGGCTGAGATACTTTGCGCTGTTGACCGGCTGGTAGTGCCCGACGGCGATATCCCCGCAGATCGCGTCGTAGTTGCCCACATCCGCCTTCTGGATGGCGATCGACTTGATCCAGTGGATGGTGTTCTGCAGCACGAAGTGGCTGCGGAACCGCTGGGCGACATCCAGGGGGATCCAGGGATCGCTCGGTTTTCCGCCGATGTTCAGGAAGAACGATCCGTCGTCTTTGAGGATGCGCCTCGCCTCCACGGCGACCCGCTCCAGCCAGTCGAGATACTCTCCGCGGGGCCTGCAGTCGTCGTAGCGGGCGTACGGCTTGCCGATGTTGTAGGGCGGGGAGGTGACGATCACGTCCACGACGCCGTCCTCCAGGCATCGCATGCCCTCGATGCAGTCCATGCGGTAGATCCGATCCCAGGCGAGGGCAGTCTTCTCTCGAAGGCTCCGGGCTCTGCTGCTCGTGGCCGGCATTGCATCCCCTGCAGGCGGAACGCCACTCTCTATCGGGATAAGAGTATTCGGCGTTGCAGACATTAAATGTGCATATTGAAGCGCGAAACCTTCGCCGCCTGCCGGCCGATCTGCTCCGTCCGCCCAATCCAAACCTGCCGCAGCCATTCCGGAAGATCCAGGGAGTTCTCGGCCGATCGGGATTCTGAGAAAGTTGATATGCGGTCAGCCCCATGGTATCGCCATGGAGTTCGAGTTCGCTGCTGAAGCCTGGCTGGGCGGATGCCAGTACTGCCTGGTGGACGAAGACCAGATGCTGTTCTACACCCCCCTCAACGAGGAGATGAGCGCCGTCCAGTATGCCCCGCGCCGCGGGGCGGCCAGACGGCCCGGCAGGAAGGGGCGCGGGTAGAGAGGGCGGCCGCCCCAATCCCCCGCCGTACTTCCGGACTGCACGCCTGCGGGAAGGGAGAGGAGATCTGCCGTACAGCGACAGCCCCCCGCATACCCGCGATCGATCGGCGGTGCGGGGCGGGAGTGCCCGGGCACCCCCGGTCCTGGGCCTATACCGTGACGAACCGCCCCCGCATCAGGGTGGGGTGGACGTCGCAGCGGAAGAAGAAGTCCCCGCGGTAATCCGGAGCCTCGAAGACGTAGGTGATCGCTGCCGGGCTGCTCACGATTTCGCCGACGAAGAGAGGATCCTCCGCGGACTCGTTCTCGTACAGGGCGAAGTTATGGGGGACGCCCTCGTCGCGGTTCTCGAACTCGATGCTGACCAGCGCCCCGGCGGGAACCGGGATCCGCTCCAGGCTGAATGCCATGTCCCGGGCGACGAGGGCGATGGTCGCGCTCTTCGCGGCTGCAGCGGCCGACCGCGCCCCGGACAGATCGGGAGCCATGCGGACGCTGATCCCGCATGAGGAGTTAAGGTTTTCCTCGCGGTTCAGAGGTATATGCGTGTCTCCCACCCTGCGCCTCTCCGATCGGCACCGGATCGCCTTCCCCTCTCCGCATGTGCACCGGGATCCGCATTTCCCCCCGCCGGGGCATCGAAGCGCCGGATGGGGTCCCCGATGCCGGTCGGAGAGGGGATCCGCTCAGGTCTGCCGTGAGGGGCTCTCCGCCGATGGAGGAGATTCTGTCCGCTTCGTGCGGAATGACCGGAGATCAGGCGGTTCTGGCGGGTTCGGCCGTGCCGAACGGCTCTCCCCCCTTCTCCCGCATCTCCCTTTCCACCTCCACCGCCTGCAGCGTCACCTTCATCACGGAGTCCGGATTCACCGAGATGGAGTCGATCCCCTCCCGCACCAGGAACTCCGCGATCTCGGGGTAGGTTCCGGGGGCCTCCCCGCAGATGCCGGCGTGGCGGCCGTTCCGCTTCGCTCCCGCGACCGCCCGGGCCATCAGCTTCAGCACCCCCGGATCCCGTTCGTCGAACTCTTGGGCCAGGACCGCCGAGTCGCGGTCGACCCCCAGCGTCAGCTGGGTGAGGTCGTTGCTGCCGATGGAGAACCCGTCGAAGTGGCGCGAGAACTCGTCGATCAAGAGGACGTTGTTCGGGATCTCGACCATGAGGTAGACCTGCAGGCCGTTCTCGCCCCTCTTCAGCCCGTTCTTCTCCATCTCCTGCAGGACCCGCATGCCCTCCTCCACCCGCCGCACGAAGGGGATCATGATGATCAGGTTCGTCAGGCCCATCGTCTCCCGCACGCGCTTCATCGCCCTGCACTCCAGGGCGAACCCCTCCGCGTACCGCTCGTCGTAGTAGCGTGCGGCGCCTCGGAACCCGATCATCGGATTGGCCTCCTCCGGCTCGAACCAGGCCCCGCCCAGAAGGCTGGCATACTCATTCGTCTTGAAGTCACTCATCCGCACCACCACCGGGCGAGGGTAGAAGGCTGCCGCGATGGTTCCCACCCCCTCGGCCAGCTTCTCGACGAAGTACTCCTCCCGGTTGGCGTAGCCGAAGGTGAGGTCCTCGATCCGTTCCCGCACCCGCTCGTCCCCGACCCGCTCGGGGTGAACGAGGGCCATCGGGTGGATCTGGATGGAGCTCGTGATGATGAACTCCATCCGCGCCAGGCCGACGCCGTCGTTCGGGATGAACGAGTGGGAGAACGCGACGTCCGGATTCCCCAGGTTCATCTGGATCTCCGTCCGCGGGCGTGGCAGGTGCCGCAGGCTGACGGTCTCGACCCGGAAGGGGAGGATGCCCTCGTACACGATCCCCTCCTCCCCCCCGGCACAGCTCACCGTCGCCTCCTGTGCGGTGCGGATCCGCTCCGTCGCGTCCTGCGTCCCGACGACCGCGGGAATCCCGAGCTCCCGGCTCACGATCGCCGCGTGCGATGTCCGCCCTCCCAGGTTTGTGACGATGGCGGCCGCGGAGCTCATCACCGGCTCCCAGTCGGGCGTGGTGGTGTTCGCCACCAGGATCTCGCCGGGTCTGAAGGAAGAGAGCTGCTCCACGCTTCCGATCACACGGGCGCGCCCCGCGGCGATCTTCTCGCCGACGCTCTTGCCCCTGGCGAGCACCGCTCCCGTCCGCTCCAGCCGGTAGAAGCGGAGTTCATCCATGCTCCGCCGGGACTGTACCGTCTCCGGGCGTGCCTGGACGATGAACAGCTCCCCGCTCTCCCCGTCCTTCGCCCACTCGATGTCCATCGGCCTATCGGTGCCGGCCTTCCGCGAGTAGTGGTCCTCGATGACGATGGCGCACCGGGCGAGCTCCAGCACCTCGTCGTCGCTGATGCAGTAGCGCCTCTGGTCCGCCGGCGGCACCTCCACGTTTCGCGTGAGCGTCTTCGTCTCCCCGACGCTGTAGACCATCTTGATCCGCTTCTCCCCCAGGTGCCTGCGGACGATCGGGCGGTATCCCCGGCGGAGCGTCGGCTTGAAGACGTAGAACTCGTCCGGGTTCACCGCACCCTGGACGACATTCTCCCCGAGACCGTAGGACCCGGTGATATAGACCACGTCCCGGAAGCCGCTCTCGGTGTCGAGGGTGAAGATCACCCCGCTCGAGGCCAGGTCGGAGCGCACCATCTTCTGGACGCCGACGGAGAGGGCGACCCGGAAGTGGTCGAAGTTGTTGTCGATGCGGTAGGAGATGGCCCGATCCGTGAAGAGCGACGCGAAACACTTGAGACAGGCCTCCATCAGGGCCTGGTAGCCCCGGATGTTCAGAAAGGTCTCCTGCTGGCCGGCGAACGAGGCCGTGGGAAGATCCTCCGCAGTGGCAGAACTCCGCACCGCCACGTCCGGCTCCGGGCCGTACTCCCCGCTCAGGAGGTCGTAGGCGGCGCGGATCTCCTCCCGGAGATCGGGCGGCAGTCCGGCAGAGAGGATCAGGTCCCGTGCCCGTTTCCCCCGCCGCGCCAGATCCGCGACGTCGCTCTTGTCGATACCCCGCATCGCCTCCCGGAGGTCGTCCAGGATTCCGCCCGACTCGAGCACGTGCCAGTAGGCCCCGGCCGTGATCGCGAAGCCGTTCGGTATCTTCACCCCCTGACCCGCCAACGCGCGGTACATCTCGCCGAGCGATGCGTTCTTGCCCCCGACCCGGGGGAGATCCCCGATGCCGATCTCGCGGAACCACAGGATATACGTGCTCCCGTCCATGTCACTTCGCCTCCGTGCCTGCAGGTGGGCTCATGCAGGAGGAAGGAGTTAAGGTTTTTCCCCGGCAGCGCCGCGGACCGGCTGCGGACGACCCTACAGGTAGGCCTCGCTCGCATACCGCCGCATCATGCGGTGGGAGTTGAAGTAGTAGGCGATCCTGGCAATCGAATTCCGCATCATGGACGCCCATGCGTCCCCATCCCGGTAGAACGCGGGCAGGATGAGGTACTCGAGTTTGTTGTAGAGATCCAGCCGCTCCCGCCTCCTCCTCTCCTCCAGCCCGATCTCCTCCCTCGGATCGGGCCCGATCGCCCAGCCCGTGATCCCCTCCACGCAGCCCTCGATCCACCAGCCGTCGAGTACGCTGAAGTTGATCACCCCGTTGAACGCCGCCTTCATGCCGCTCGTACCGGATGCCTCGAAGGGTGGCAGGGGCGTGTTCAGCCAGACGTCCACGCCGGCCGTCAGCTTCGCGGCGGCATCCATGCTGTAGTTCTCCAGGTATACGATCCGCATCTCGCCTCTCAGCTCCTCCCTGTAGGTGTGGATGTCACGGATCAGCTGTTTGCCGGCCAGGTCGCGGGGATGCGCCTTGCCGGCGAAGATCAGCTGAAGCGGCTGCCTCCGCTGGATCTCGCGGAGCCGGTCCAGATCCGAGAAGATCAGGGCGGCCCGTTTGTATGCGGTCGCTCTGCGGGCGAACCCCAGAGTGAGCACTCGCTCCTCCATCCCCGCAGGATCCCTCTCGCGGACGTACTCCAGCAAAGCCCTCTTCGCCTCCCGATGGGCGCTGCGGATCTCCTCGCGGGGTATGTCGTCCACGCGGACGAGCAGTTCGGGTTCGTTCGCCCATCCCGGTATGTGGCGGTCGAAGAGAGCGCGGAAGGGCGGGGACGTCCATGTGGCTGGGTGGACGCCGTTGGTGACCGCCCGCAGGTAGTAACCCGGGAAGAGCCTGCGGGAGTACTCCATGTGCGCCCGCGTCACGCCGTTCACGTAGCCGGAGAGGTTCAGGGCGAGCGAGGTGGTGTTGAACGTATCCGCCCCCGCGTACTTCTTCACCTGTTCGAGAGGATACTCGTCGCCGAGGACGGTTTCCACCAGCGCGTAGGGGAAGATGTAGAACGCCGAAGAGACGGGCGTATGCGTGGTGAAGACACAACGATCCCTCACCCTGTCCGGATCCATCCCGTGCCTATTCAGCAGTTCCAGGAGGAGAAGCCCGGACTGCCCCTCGTTGATGTGGTACTTCGAGATCCGGAACCCGAGTGCCTCGAGCATGCGCACGCCGCCGATCCCGAGTACGACCGCCTGCTTCAGGCGGTAGAGATCGTCGCCGCCGTAGAGGTGATGCGTGATCGTGCGGTCTTCGGGGCTGTTTCCCTCCACATCGGTGTCCAGCAGGAGAATGGGGACCACGAACCCCGTCGGGCTCTCGAGGTCGGTCACCCACGCGTTCAGCGCGACGTGCCGCCCCTCGATCACGATCCGCACGGATTCGGGGAGCTTCCGCATGTAGCGGGCCGGATCCCAGGGATCGGGATACTCCAGCTGCTCGCCGCTCTCGGCGAGCTTCTGGCGCAGGTATCCCATGCGGCTGACCAGCGAGACGGCGACCATGGGTATGCGGAGATCGGCGCTCGAGCGGATGGTGTCCCCGGCGAGGACGCCGAGCCCCCCGCTGTAGGTCGGGATCTCGCTCGTGATCCCGATCTCCATGGAGAAGTAGGCGATTCTCTGCCCCTCGAGGAACGTCCGCATGTGCTGCTCGCTGCAGAAGTAGTACGTCCGCCCGCGGACTTCGGCGGAGAACTTCGCCTCCTCGGGCCTGAGCGGAACGCCGCAGAGCGGATCCCTGACGACCATGCCCATTCTCCTGCACTCCTGCTTAAGAACCTGTTGGACGGGGTTCCGCGGCAGCGCAGCAATGCTGCTCTTACGGGGGACTCCGCCGCTGCGCGCGGGCCCGGAGGCATCCTGCGAATGGCGGATGCGCCCCCTGATGGCGGTTGAAGAGAGGATCCCGCCGCAGGCATCGGGGAAACGGAGAATCCACCCGCAGGGCAGAGAGGGCGCACACCGCCTTCCCGAGAACGCTTCCCGGGCAATCCGGCGGATCCTCCCTGCGGGGAGGGATCGGCTCCGATCGGTCCGGGAAGAGCGATCCCTTCCGGGACCTGCCTCGTTCATGCCCTGTCGGCAGCCCTTCGACTCTGTCGCGCAGGGGAGGGGGAGGGCAATCCCTGCGGCAGTACGGGCGGCGTCCGTCCCGGGGCAGGCTGCACTTCCGGGGATCGGCAGTCGGTTCCGACGGTCTACCCGCCTGCCGCCACCCGAACGCAGCTGCTGTATGCCCCGACCGCCCCTGCGCATCCCCGATGCACCGCAATCGGCCGACGCGGGAGAACACCCGGTCCGCTCTCCCGCACCTCCTCATCGCTCCGCCGGCGGAAGGGATGGAAATCCGACCTCCGCTTCCGGGTCCGGATCGCTCCGTTATTCTTATATGCCTCTATCCCCTTACCCCCGCGGGTGGGGATGCGTATGGGCCAGCAGCCAGGGGAACTCATTCTCCCCGAAGGCACGTCCCGGGAGCGGGGCAGGGAGGCGCAGAGCACCAACATCGCCGCGGCGAAGGCGGTCGCCCGCGCCGTCCGCACGACCCTGGGGCCGCAGGGTATGGACAAGATGCTCGTCAGCTCGGGCGGGGACGTCACGATCACGAACGACGGCGCGACCATCCTGCAGGGGATGGATATCGAGCACCCCGCCGCCAGGATGATGGTCGAGGTGGCCAGAGCCCAGGATGCGGAGGCGGGGGACGGCACGACCACCGCCGTGGTGATCGCCGGCGAGCTGCTGGACAGAGCGGAGGATCTGCTCGACCAGGACATCCACGCCACGATCATCGCGGACGGATATCGGCAGGCTGCGGACAGGGCGAGGGAGTGCCTGCAGGAGTGCGCGGTCCGCGTGTCGCCCGACGACCGCCCGATGCTGGAGAGGATCGCCCGTTCCGCCATCACCGGGAAGAGCGCCGAGTTCGCACGGGATCGCCTGATCGAGCTCGTCGTCCGGGCGGTGCCGATGGTGGCCGAGGAGGATGGGGCGCTGGATCCGGAGAACGTGCGCATCGTGAAACGGGTCGGCGGGTCCACCGGTGACACCTCCCTTGTCGAGGGGCTGACCATCGAGAAAGAGCGCGCCCATCCCCGGATGCCGGCGAGGGTGGAGGACGCCCGGATCCTGCTCCTCAACGCCCCCCTCGAGGTGCGGAAGACCGAGGTCGAGGGCGGGATCCGCATCACGCAGCCCGGAGACCTGCCGGCGTTCCTGGAGCAGGAGGAGGCGACGATCCGCACTCTTGTGGACGCCGTGGCGGGGAGCGGGGCAGACGTGGTCTTCTGCCAGAAGGGGATCGACGAATCCGCACGTTACCTCCTGGGCGGAGCCGGTATCCTGGGCGTGCAGCGGGTCAAAAAGAGCGATATGGACGGACTGGTGCGGGCGACCGGCGGGCATCTCGTCACCAGCCTCGGCGGTATCGGCGAGGGGGACCTCGGCCATGCCGCCCTCGTGGAGGAGAGGGAGGTGGGCGGGGAGAGGCTGATCTTCGTGGAGAAGTGCAGGAACCCCGGGACCGTGACGCTGCTCGCGAGGGGCGGCACCGCGCACGTGGCGGACGAGATCGAGCGCGTGCTGCACGATGCCGTGCGGGTGGTTGCGGACGTGATCGAGGATGGGCGGATCGTGGGGGGCGGGGGTGCGCCGGAGATGGAGATCGCCGTGCGGCTCCGCGACCACGCCGCCTCGGTCGGCGGACGCACCCGGCTCGCTATCGACGCCTTCGCCGACTCCGTTGAGGTCATCCCCCGCACTCTCGCCGAGAATGCGGGCCTCGACCCCATCGACGTGCTCGTCGAGCTCCGCGCCGCGCACGAGCGGGGCGAGGCGGCAGCGGGACTCGACGTCGAGGGCGGGCGGCCCGGGGACATGCTGGAGGCGGGCGTCGTCGATCCTCTCCGCGTGAAGACGCAGGCCATCGCGAGCGCCGCCGAGGCTGCCGCCCTGATCCTCCAGATCGACGACGTGATCGCCGCCCGTCGGGAGGAGGGCGCGGCGCGGTAACCGTCATCCCCCCGAGCCGTGCCGGCGCGGGATCCGGGCACCGACCGGCTGTGCGATCCTGCACGGAGTCGGACCGGGTCGCGGACGGTGCCAGCGCTCCGCGGGTGCAGCCGATCGCAGGGGAGCGGGGGGTGGCGACGCTCCCTCCCGCGCGGGGATGCGACCTCTCCTCCCGCTGCCCGTATCGCGGGAACGGGCAGGGAGAGGACGTCAAATCCGGGGACGGACCGTCTCCACCGGGGGCGGGGGAGACAACTTTAAATAATTCCTGTGCCTCGGGAATCCCATGAGTGCAGGCAGGGCGGCAGACGGGGCGGGGGGATGGCTGCAGGTTCCCGCACGGAGGAGGGCAGCCCCGTCCGGGGCGAGGGCAACCGGGAATCCCGGCAGCGGGGGACGGCACGGCAAAACCCCTGCGCTTCCCCGGGTATTCGGGGAGCCGCCGCCGGCCGGCGCCGGAGAGTCGAGGGCACGGATCGGTATGAATCGAACGGCCGCTGAACGTTACCGCGGGAGGGGATCGGGGGGAGGCGGCAGGGGGGCGTTCATCACCGTCCTCTCCTCCGCGGTTGTCCTCCTTCTGTTCCTCGTCCTGGTCCGGGATACCTATTCCGCCCTGTTCCTGTCCGCCTATCCCCCGGTCAGCCGGATCTTCTCGGCCATCCTGGTCGCGTGCCTCTTCTTCGTCGCTCTGGAGTTCGTCAGCTACGGGGACAATCTCCTACGGTCCATGCTCATATACCGTGGCGGATTCCAGAGCCCGGGGCCGTCCAGGAACCCCTCCCCGCCCGTTGCCGTCTTCATTCCCGTCTACAACGAGGACCCCTCTCTGGTCGAGACATGCCTGAAGACCTGCAAAGGGATAGAGTGGCCCGATCTTCGCATCTATCTCCTCGACGATTCCACGAACGCGGAGATGGGAGAGTCCAACGAGCGTTTCTGCCGGAGCCTGGGCGTTGCACGGATAACCCGTCAGCATCGACGCGGATTCAAGGCCGGCGCGATCAACGATGCGATCCCGATGCTGGGAGAGGAGGTGCAGTACCTCCTGGTACTGGACGTCGATCAGCGGGTGACCCCGAAGTTCCTGCGGGATCTGGTGCCCATCCTGGAGAAGGACGGAGACCTCTCCTACCTGCAGCTCCCCCAGTACTTCCATTCCAGGAATGGCAACGCCCTGGCCACCTGCTACTCCTACCACCAGCACCTCTACAACAAGCATATCTGCCGCGGGCTCCACGTCCAGGATGCGGTGCTCCTGACGGGCACGAACTGCCTCTTCCGCCTGTCCCACCTGCGGGCGATCGGAGGCATGGATGAGTCCTGCATCACCGAGGATGTGGCGACCACCTTCGTCTACCTCACGCGGGGGTACCGGGGTGCATTCCTGGACGCCATCTACGCCGAAGGAGTCCCGCCGCCCTCGCTTGCGGCATACTACACCCAGCAGATGCGCTGGGCGTACGGGAACACGCAGCATTTCAAGACGGTGGTCCGCACCTTCTTTAAAAATCCAAAGGTTCTCAGCGTCTCCCAGTGGCTGGCGTTCGTCATGACCGAACTGAGCTACCTGCTCGGTCTCGTCAACCCCATCCTGCTGCTCTTCCCGGCCGTCATCCTGCTCTTCAACGTGCGGCTGGTGCCCGTCATCCTGCCCACCTTCTTCGCCCCGATTCTGGTCCTGGTGCTGGGTGTCCAGTACTACACCAGCATTGCCGAGAGGCGGTACCGCCTCCTCGACCTCCTGAAGTCCCAGGCGATTCTGGCCAGCATCTCCTTCATCTACGCGCGGGCGATCCTGTACGTCCTCATGGGTAAGAATCTGGGTTTTTCCGTGACGCCCAAGACCCCGGGGCGGACCGCCGGGAGCAGCTTCGGCGTGCACACCATGGTGCTCGTCTCCTTCTTCGGGATCAGCATCGTCTCCAGCGCGATGGGGATATGGAGGCTGATCAGCGGGGTGTCCAGCGCTCAGGTGCCCGTGGCGCTCTTCTGGGCGCTCTACTCCCTCGGGATCCTCCTGACGTTCCTCCGGATACATCTTCAGGATGCCGAGAGGGCCCGGCGGGCAGGGGCCGCCGCCTGAGAGAACGGACCCCGTCACGGACGACATCCGCGCCGGCGGCCCGATCGGCAGCGGCCCGGTGGGCCGGTTCAGTGTACCGGGACACCGATCGAGGCGGCAGCCCGAATCAGGAATCGTGCCGCCGTTCGCTCATTTTTTTCAGCTTCCAGGACAAAACTTTTAAGGAAATAACGGCATCGTGATCCTGCCGGGGGGATCGGGGTGTGAAAAAGAGCGCCTCTGCCCGGCGATGCGGATGGGATCGGTGCCGTGCGGTTCGGCACCGATCCGAGGACGTGCAGCAGAACCTTCCGCTCCGAGCAGGGGGATCCCCGCTGGCAGACCTTCTGGATCGTGTTGCATTATATATAATTTACTGTATGAAAAGCGGGATCCGAACTCTCCGATCCGGTGATGAAACGACGACGGCATTCCGCGACCGTCCGTTCCCGATCGGGGCACCTTTGAGGATGCCGTCTGCCGCTATCACGGATCGCGGGGCAGGTCCGCAGCGGGCGGCGGTTGCGGGTTGCGGATGCAGGGAACGCCGGAAGGCATACCCTTCTCTCCCGGAGGCAACCCCGGGAAGCCGATGCCCGCAATCGGGCTTGCGCACGGCAGTCCCGGGATGTGCGGGGGGATCTGCGCTTTCTGCTCCCCCATCTCCTCCGATGCGGGGGATCGATGAGGATGCTGCGTGACGGCGGTAGGATCGGTCCGTTCCCGCTCTCCCCCCTTCCCCGGGGGCGCCATGCCGGACTTTTATGCTGTACCGGGGCGATTGTACTCGAACATGGAGCCGCCCGCGGGGAGTCATGCTGCGGAGAAGAGAGGCGATCCGGCGCGGAAGAGCGGATATCCGCCCTCCGGAGGGGGGGAGGCCGAGACCGAACGCGAGCATGGCGAGTTCTGCTCGTGCTCCGTCTGCCGCGATCGGGTGCGCCCCGTCGAGGAACCGCTGGAGCGGGGAACCCTCATCCGCTTCGGAGCCGCCGGAGCGCTGCTCGCCGCCGGCATCCTGACCGGTATCTTCGCTCCCTTCTCCTCCGCGGCCCTCGTCCTGCTCCTTGCGGCCGCTCTGCTGGGGGGCTACGGGATCCTGCGGACAGCGCTCTTCTCCCTGCTCCGCCTGCGGTTCACCATCGACGTCCTGATCGGCATCGCCGCCGCCGGCGCCTTTCTGACCGGAAACCCCGAGGAAGGCGCGACGGTTCTCATCCTCTACGCGATCGCGGAGCTGCTGGAGGAGCGGGCTTCGGGGCGGGCGCAGCGGTCCATCGCAGCCCTCGTCGCGCTCGCACCGCAGACGGCGCAGGTGCGCCGGGAGGGCCGCGAGGCGACGGTCCCCGTCGAGGCGGTGCGGGTGGGAGAGACGGTGATCGTGCGGCCGGGGGACACGGTGCCTCTCGACGGCACCGTCTCCCTCGGTGCGTCCACGGTCGAACAGGCCCCGATCACGGGGGAGAGCTACCCGGTGGCGAAGGCTGCCGGCGATCCGGTCTTCGCCGGCACGCGCAATCTCGAGGGATATCTGGAGGTGCTCGTTGCGAAGCGGGGGGAGGAGAGCACCATCGCACGGGTGCTCCGCCTGGTTGCCGAAGCCCAGAGGAGGCGCTCCCCGACCGAGGCGTTCATCGAGCGGTTCTCCCGCGTCTATACGCCGGCCGTCATTCTGCTGGCAGCAGCCCTCATCGCGATCCCGCCGCTGCTCTTCGGCGTGCCGATTCTGGAGGCGTTCTACCGCGCCCTGATCCTGCTCGTCATCGCCTGCCCCTGCGCTCTCGCCATCTCCACGCCCGTCTCCATGGTGTCCGGGATCACGACGGCGGCCCGCCACGGCGTGCTCATCAAGGGGCGGGATTACCTGGAGGCGATCGGGGAGGCCCGGGTCTTCGTGTTCGACAAGACGGGGACCCTCACCACGGGGCGGCTGGAGGTGACCGATCTCCTCGGGTTCTCGGGGACGCCGGAGGCAGACCTGCTCGGGATCGCCGGTTCCCTGGAGTCCCGCTCCGCCCACCCGCTGGCAGGGGCGATCCTGCAGGAGGTCCGCAGGCGCGGGATCCCCCTGCGCGACGTCGACGCCTTCCGCTCCATCAGCGGGAGGGGTATTCAGGGGAGCATCGGCGGCACGACGTTTCTCCTCGGCAACGCCTCTCTCTTCCCCGCATCCGATGGACGAACATGGGAAGCCGCATGCCGCCGTCTGGAGGGGGAGGGAAAGACGGTCGTGCTGATCGGCACCGACAGCACGGTGCTGGGGCTGATCGCGCTCTCGGATACCATCAGGGAGGCAGCGGCCGAGACCATCGCGTACCTCCGTTCACGCGGAATCCGGACGGTGATGCTCACGGGCGACAACGAACGGATCGGCGAGGCGGTCAGCCGCAGACTGGGAATCGACGAGTGTCATGCCGGGCTCCTCCCCGAGGAGAAGGCGGCGCGCGTCGAGCGGCTGATGGAGCAGTACGGCCATGTGGTCATGGTCGGGGACGGCGTGAACGATGCACCGGCGCTCGCGCGGGCGACCGTGGGCATCGCGATGGGGGCGATCGGTTCGGATGTCGCGATCGAGACGGCCGACATCGTCATCCTGAAGGATCAGATATCGAGGGTGGGGTACCTGCTGGATCTCTCGCGGAGGACGATGCGGGTGATACGCCAGAACGTCGCCGCGTCGATCCTCGTGAAGTTCGGCATCGCCGCCCTCGCCTTCCCCGGCCTGGTGACCCTCTGGATGGCGGTGGCGTTCGGGGACATGGGGCTCTCCCTCGCGGTCATCGGGAACGCCCTGCGGATCCCTCGCTCCGCGTGAGGGTGCCTTCACCTCCCCGGCATCTCCCGATTCCGCAGACCTCTCACGGTGGGCCCGCAGATCACCTCCCCGAGGGCGGTGTAGCGCGAACCGTGGCAGGGGCAGTCCCAGCTCTTCTCCGCGTCGTTCCAGGCGACGGTGCAGCCCATGTGCCCGCAGGCCGGATCCAGGGCATGCACCTGCCCCTGCGGGTCGCGGTAAACGGCCGTCTCCCTGCCCCCGATCGCCAGGATCGCACCCCCGCCAGGCCTCAGGCGGGAGGGATCCGTCGGGAGCTCTTCCGCGGGGCCCTTCTCCCGCTTCTTCCGCTCCGTCTCCCTGTAGCGCGAGGGGTCGAACACCTCCTCCCAGGGGTTGCGGCGCCCCCGGATCATGTCGGTGAGGATCATCGCCGCCGCGGTGCCGCCGCTCATCCCCCACTTGTGAAACCCCGTCCCCACGTACTGGTGGGGGAGATCCCCGGTCAGCCTGCCGATGTAGGGGACGCCGTCAACGGGCATCGTGTCCTGGGCGGACCAGCGGTAGTCGATGGAGCGCACGGTATAGATGGAGCGGGCCCACTCTTCCAGGCGGCGGTAGTGGTCAGTGGTGCCTCCCCCCGTCCCGGTGCGGTGCCCCTCGCCGACCACCAGGATCAGCTCCCCGCCCTCCGCCGCCTGGGACCGCAGGGAGTGGATGGGCGCCCGAACGTTGATGAACATGCCGTCCGGAAACGGCTCGTCGATCCGCACCCCGAGGACGTAGGAGCGGGACTGGTGCATCCGCCTGAAGTACTGCCCCGGCTGATCGTGGAACGGGAAGTGGGTCGCCTGGATCACGTCCGTCGCCTGCACCGTTCCCCGCTCCGTCTCCACCGTAACGGGCTCGCCGTCCCGGATCGCGATCGCCCGCGTCTCCTCGAATATCGCGCTCCCGTCGCCGGGGATCTCCCGGGCCAGGGCGCAGAGGTACTTCCGGGGGTGGAACTGCGCCTGGTCGTCGAACCGTACTGCTCCCTCCGTCTCGAAGGGCAGCGGCACGTCCTCGACGAAGGATGCGGGCAGTCCGAGACCCCGGGCAGCGTTCGCCTCCCTCTGCACCGCTTCGCGATCCTCCTCCGACTCCGCGAACACGTACGCAGGCTTCCGCTCGAAGTCGCAGGCGATGTCCCGCTGATGCACCTGATCGGCGATCTGCTCGATCGCCGCCTGGTTGGCAGCGGCATACTGCTGCGCCCGCTCCCGTCCGAACTGCTCAACGAGCCGATCGTAGATCAGACCGTGCTGGGAGGTGATCTTCGCCGTCGTGTGGCCGGTGGCCCCCCGGACCACTCTGCCCGCCTCGATCACACCGACCTTCAGCCCCGCCTCCTTCAGGAGGAGGGCGGCGGTGATCCCCACGATGCCGCCCCCCAGGATCGCCACGTCGAACGCCTGCGTTCCCGACAGGGCGGGGTAGTGCGACGGGGGTGTCGTCGCGATCCAGTAGGATTCCGCCCGGCCGGGCAACCGGTACTCCTTTCCTGCCATATGCCTCACCTCACCGTGCATCTGTCGCACTGCTTCGACAGGTATCAGCACTTCGTGATCCAGACGGTGATCGGAGCCTAATGGAGGGAAAGGGAATTTAAAGGTTGTGGGAAGGGGGAACAGCGGGCGGTCTGCTGCCGAGGGGCCGTTCCGGAGCAGAGACCCCGGGACGATCGGCAGAGCCTCGTGCGGGTGCCGCCTCCCGGATCCCGGCGGTGCCAGCGCGCCCGGGCTCCCGCTGCCGATCGCGGCGGGGAGCGCGAAGAGGAGAGGGGTTCCAGCCGATCGATCGCCGCCCCCCCCCTCTCCGTGCGGGCTCCGATGGCTCCGATCCGCACTGGCGGACGCGGGAGCGGTAGAGATCGCTCGCCCTGCGGGAGGCCCCGGCGGGACTCCCTTCTTTTTGAATCGTCCGCGATCCTGGCCGCGGCGCGCAACCGTTCCCGCACGATCGTCGCCCGGCTGTACGGGAGCGGGCCGCCGGCACAAAGTATATGGACTGTGAATGCCTTCGGAATGCCACCCCGGGGCGGCAGGGGCGAACCATGCCCGCACCCGCTGCCACCGGATTCTGCCTTCGGGAGATCCAGCAGCGGGAAGCCGGGATGGAGGCTGCTCTGGGGGCCAATTTTCGCGCATTGTGGCAGCAGGCGGTGCGGTATCCGGAACGGGTTCGGACGGCATTCCGGTGGCGGATCGCCCGATCGCATCCCGTCGCGGCGAAGCCCTCATGCCGTAGAGGGGATCGGGTCCGCAGCCCGGGCCGTCCGGTCTGCATCCCGCCGGGAATCCTGCGTCTCTCCCCGGCTCAGCATAGGGCCGCGCCCGGAGGGGATGCAGTCCCGGGACGGGGCGTGTCTGCCTGCGGGGGCACGTTCGGCACAGCCGATCCTCCTCGCCGTCGCGGGAGGCGGATCGGGGAACGGGGCGCGGTGATCGGGGACTGTCTTCATCGCCGCGACGGTGATCCACGGGATTGGCCCCCGGGGGAGACTCCACCGCCTCCCCCGGCGCGAAGGGCCCGGAGATCGCGCGGCGGGCAACAGGAGCGATTCCCCTTTGCTCGCCCACGTACGGCGACAGAGCCCGCCGGGAGCAGCAAGAGCCGGATCAGCGGTTCCCAGCAATCCCGACACCGCGAAGGTCGCTATTTCGTATCCCGCCGCGGCAGGGTCGAAAGACCTTCAACGGGGACGGGGGCTTTTTCGGATCGCTCCATGGCTGAGGCAAACGCACCTCAAAGATTTTATAGTTTCAGCGGGATCCGGGACGCGGCAGTCCCCGGTACGAAGCCTGCACTCCCACCGGAGGGGACTGTCATCATGAAGCACCAGTGTATCCTTAACAATACTTTTTTCCTTCTTCCCCGGAGAAACCATACCCGGACCAGCCGGGCATGCCGCCGCTCGTGCAGGGATCACCTGCTGGAATACCACCGCCCCAGCAGCGGCTTGAGATCCGTGCTCTCCCCGCGGAGCTGCATGCCTTTTTCCAGGCAGCGTTCGGCCTGGACGCGATCGCCCAGGAGCTGGTAGCAGACCGCCTTGTTGTCCCAGGCTTCCGCGGAGTCGGGATTGATGGTAAGCACCCGATCGAAACTGGCCAGCCCTTCCTCGACCCGCCCCAGGGATACCAGGCTGATCCCCTTCTGGAATGCGGCGTCGGCGTAGCGCGGATCGAGCTCGAGAGCCCGGTCGAAGTAGGCGATGGCGCTCTCGAAAAAGCCCATCTTGTTGAGGCACCGCCCTTTCCCGAAGAAGGCCTGCGGATTCGCGGGATCGGCCGCGATAACCTGATCGAAGCACTCGACGGCGCTCTTGTAGCGCCCTTCCCGCAGGTGCTCCATTCCCTCTTGATTGAGTGCGGCGATGCGCAGGCCCAGCAGGCGTTGTACTGTCTTCTTGATCATGGAGACCTCCTTGCACGGACGAGGTCGTGGTTGGAGATAATTTCATGTGATGCTATTAATAATTTTCTATTCTATAAGAATGTAATTTAGTCTGAAATTTAAAAATATGTAAAAGTACACTCTTCATGCGAATTTAAAATCCAGTATTTCGGCTCTGTTGAAATCCGCATCGAAGGTGGACAATGCTCCGGGACGGCATATTCGCAGGAAAGACCCCCTCCGTGCGACGGCCCCGATGGGAGAGAGCCATGCGGGCCTGTCGCACTGCATCCCCCCTCTCCGCGGGGGAGAGGGGGCGGCCCGGAAAGGGCGCGGGCAGGGGAGGATCCGGCTGTCGGAACCGAGGGAATATCCGCGGGACAGGTGTACAAATACGCCGGAGAGCTTTTCCCCAGTGCCAGTATTTCTGAAACCCGCTGGCCGGTGCATCTCCCCCCAATTCCTGCGATGCGACATCCACCGGGTGTTCTTGGACCGAATGCGAGGGGTGGGATTCGAACCCACGAAGGTCTACCCATGGGATCTTAAGTCCCACTCTTTTGGCCTGGCTTAGATACCCTCGCTCCAGAAAATTTTACCTGAAATGTTTTATTTTGAGAAGTAATAAGCCCAGCGACTGTTGAGACCTGCACTCCAGGGAACATCGAGACGGTCCCAGACCAGTAAACTAAAAAGATCCAGAGCATCCCGGCAGCATCTTTACGCCTCCGGCATTTCGCCGGCCCTGCCAGGAAAACGGTCCCGATATGGGACCGTTGCTCATTCCGATACGTCTTCCCGGGACATGTCCGCCAGGGGAGATACGCACTCCCCCGGGCTTCTCCCCCTGTAGAACCAGTTACGGTAGACGATCGGGGTGATGATGGTGGTTAGCAGGCTCATCATCACGAGGGAGGTGAAGATGTCCTGCCCGATCAGGCTCATATTCAGGCCCAGGAGGGCGACGATCATCGCCACCTCCCCCCGCGGCGCCATCCCGAACCCGAGAATGGCCGAGTCCCTCCAGCTCATCCCCAGGATTTTGGCAGGAGCACCGCATCCAACGACTTTCGTGATGATTGCTACGATGGTGAGCACGACAAGGAAGAGGAGCGTCTGCTCCGTGACGGCGTGGACATCGACGAGGATCCCGAGCGAGATGAAGAATATGGATGCAAAGATGATATAGAGGGACTCCGCACTCTCGTGGATGCTCCTGCTGTGCGTGAGACGGACGCTCCCCATGGAGACGCCCGCAATGAAAGCCCCGATGATGCCGGAGATGCCCAGGTACTCTGCCACCACCGCATAGAAGAAGGCGATCATCATCGCGAAGATGAACACAAACTCCGGGTACTGCTTGCAGATGGGCCTCTTGTCCAGTTTGATGATGAATGGCGCAAGGACGTAAATCCCCATGACGCCTGCGACGATGAGGAACCCGAGCTCCTTCAGGAGGACCAGCTCGACATCGAAGACGGTCAGCGTGCCGGTGACGGTGGCGGAGGTGAGGGCGAGGGCAATCAGGCTGAGCACATCGTCGATCACGGCGGTGGCGATGATCGCCTTCGAGACGTCGGTGTGGAGCACCCCGATCTCCCGAAGGACGTTTGCGGTGATCGCGATGCTCGTTGCGGTGAGGGCCGTCCCCACGAAGATGGAGCTTGCCGCATCGTATCCGAAGAGGAGGGCGGTCCCGTAGCCCCCTATCCAGGGGATGACGATACCGCTGAGGCCGATGACCACATACCCGGGATTGATCAGATCCGCGATTTTGAACTCGAAACCGATGACGAAGAGGAGGATGATGGCCCCGATACCTGCCAGAGTCTGGACAAAGTCCGTATAGGTGATCCAGCCGAGCACACTGGGACCGATGATGAGCCCGACCAGGATCTCCCCGACGACTGCCGACTGGTTGATGCGGGTGGCCAGGATGTATCCGGCGAGGGCGATGAAGAGGAGGAGAGCCATCTGGAACTCGATGGAGGACACAATCTCCGCATTCATGCTATTCCAGATTGTATCTACCGGTTAAAAAGACAGGGTCATGAAGGATCGGGCGAGCAGGCACGCCCGCACGCGTTGATGCCAAGGGAGGACACCAATTCCGCGGGTGCGGTGGCCACGGATGCAGAAAATAGAGCGGTTGCCATCAGTTGTGAACGGTTGAGGGAGGGAAGCGCGGCAGCCCCCTCCCGCAGAACTGCCGTTAACCGTCCCGGCTACTCCGCCCGCTCCCGCACCACCTCGTAGCGCAGCCAGACGATATCCCCCGCGAACCGCTCCAGGTGCACCAGGCGGAGCGGGATCGCACCCCCGGACGGCGCCAGGTCCGGCGCCCGGAAGATGGATGCGGGCGACGTTCCGCCCACGAGCGCCGGGTGGACGAGCACGCTCGCCTCGTCGACCAGGCCCTCGCGGAGGAGGACGCCGTTCAGGGTCCCGCCGCTGTCCAGGCGGATCCTCTCGACGCCGTACCGGGCGTTGAGGTCCCCGAGGGCGGCCCGCATATCGACGCGGTCCTCGCCGGCGACGATGGCATCGATCCCCCGCCGGCGGAGATACGCGAGGTACTCCTGCGGGGTCGAGCGGGAACAGAGGACAACGATGTCCCGCCAGTACGGGGCCCGCTGCCAGAGGTGCCAGGTCCGGATCCTCCCCCGGCTGTCGGGAACGGCGAGCAGGGGGCGGGGATCGCCGGGGACCTTCTCCGGGAGCGGGGCGTCTTCCAGCGCCGCCATCTCTTCCGGAAACATGGCCGCTGCGGCGAGAATGGTGCCGCTCCCCGCGAGCACGCAGTCGGCCTCGAAGCGGGCGGCGAGGTCGTAGTAGAGGGCAATATCCGCCGCAAAGCCGAGGGTCCGCCCATCGGCGCTCACGGCATTGTGCAGGATCACATAAGGCAGCATCGCAGATCACCTGTGCACCCCGCCTCTGCAGATGCTGCCTGCAGAAGGGCGGGAGTCGTCCCGGAGCATGCGCTCTCTGCTGGCTTCAAGCGCACGGTATCGCTCCGCCTGGAGGGGGGTCCGAGGGTTCGCGGCGGGCGGAATCCTACCCGAGCGCCACGAAGACCAGGATCGAGAGGAGGAACGCCAGGATCAGGATGGCGAGGCTCAGGGGGGCGATGAAGACCAGGATGGTGTTCACCGTGGTCGCCAGCTGGGTGACCCTCTGCGAGCCGAAGATGACCACCCGCTCGCAGAACGCCGTGGACGCCGCCGCCTCGGCGTCCCCGAGATCGGACAGGGCCTCCCGCACTGCCTGCTCCGCCAGCGGGAGGATCTCCCCTGCCGGGACCGCCAGCCCGATCGGGTTCCTGCCGCTGATGGTGTTCACCACGTGGGAGTCCGTGGTCATCACTTCAGAGGCGTCCACGAGAGGGGCGATCCGCTCCTGGATCGCCTCCCGCAGCCCGGGGACCATGTTGTTGCCGTCCATCAGCAGGTACGCGGTCCGCTGGCCGTCGGCCTCCACCGCGAGCGCCTGGATGCCGAGATCGCCGAATCCCTGCTCGCGGGTGAACGGCGGAAAGACGTGGGAGTAGCCGATGCGGAAGGGATGCAGCGGCAGATCCGCGGACTCGTCGATCGCCCGGCAGGCGGCCTGCAGGTACTCCGTCGCCGTGAAGGTGGCCGGGTGCACCGGGGAGGTCACCTCCGACATCGCGTTGTGGGCGTCCACGAAGGCGACGTTCCTGTAGCAGCGGTGCCCCTCCGCCATGATGGTGCTCCCCAGGCAGAAGTCCAGGTCCTCGGTCTTCTCCGGCGCCCGTGTGCTGACGAGCAGCAGGGAGTCGGCGAACCGCTGGCAGAGGATCTGCACGGAGCCGTGGACGATCCTCCCCGATCGGCTCGCCCGGGCCGAGTAGCGCAGATCCTCCATGGACCGCCGCAGGGCCTCCACGATCTTCGCTATCTCGCTCTCGGAGACCAGGTTGAAGTCGTGCGTGGCGCAGCCGTGGGTCACCATCACCTCCGCATCGAAGGACTCGTAGAGGATCCGCGGGAGGTTGCCGCCCCCCACGTCCCCCATCGGCCCCGGGTGGACGTTCGGGACCGTGAATATGACACCTCTCTTTCCCGGACGCCGGAAGAAGAAGGTCGCCTGCGGGACGTAGACCTCCTCCCCGATCTCGCGGAAGAAGTCCTCCATCCTCTTGTCGCCGTCGGTGAGGTGGGCGATGAAGGTGTTCAGGAAATCCAGGCCGTGGATCTGGAACGCCCGGTAGAGCGGGCGCTCGATGAGCCAGATCAGCAGGATGCAGCCGAGCCCGAAGACCAGGTGGGAGACGAGGGCCCCGCCCAGGATGGGCGGCTCGAAGAGGAATGCTCCCACGGCGAACCCCGCGGCGCTCTGGGTGAGCGCCGGCACCACCATCCGCAGGGAGCGGTAGTCCGCGACCGCGACCAGCACCAGGAGCCGCACCCCGAAGACCAGGCCGAGCGAGAAGGCGTAGAAGAGCGGGAGGAAGACCCGCATCGGGGATACCACGGAGAGGAAGCTCGCGATCACCGCGAAGACCATGCACGCCAGCGCCAGGAGTGCCGAGCGGTTCCAGGTCGTCGAGCCGCCGAAGAGGGAGACGAGAGGTTTCGTGAGGAGGAAGGCCGCGATCGCCGGGACGGCGAAGGCGAGCGTCCCGAAGAAGGGGAGCTCTCCGCCCAGGCGGGCGGTGGCGGCATCCACCACGATGCCCAGGAACAGGATGATGACGACGGAGCGGGGCCAGGAGGGGGCCGTGAAGAGGAACCGTGTCAGCCGCTCCATCTTCACGTCCGGCGCCATCACCATGGGGGGGACCTCCAGCGGGGGGGCTCAGCGCGGATGCGGGTTCCCCGGCCCGCCGGCGGCACGGGGGGATCGCTCGCCGTATACCGTGGAAAAAGAACGGGAACCGCCCGGTGGACGGATGAACGCGCCCTCCTCATGGATCTGCAGAGAGCTTATCCTCAAGATCGCCAAAAAACTGCCGATATCGTCCGGCCATCTCCTCCCAGGTCGGGAGGTTGGTCTGGCAGCCGACCTTCTCCACCACGAACGAGGCCGTCACGGTCCCGATACGGGCGCACTCGAGCGGCCCGTACCCCCGCCGGTACGCCGTGAGGAACCCCGCCCGGTAGGCATCCCCGGCGCCCGTCGGATCCTCCATGTGCACCGGGATCACCGGGATGAAGTGCCGCTTCCCGTCCACATAGAGCACGCTCCCCTCGACATCCATCGTGATCACGGCGATCGGGATGGGGCCGAGGAGATCCCCGGGCTCCTGGGAGAGACCCTGGCACATGCTCGCCAGCTCGTGGCGGTTGGCGAAGAGGAGGGATGTGTGGGAGAGGATGGCGCGGAGCTGCTCGTGGGAGTAGGTGAGGAGATCCTGCCCGGGGTCGAAGGATACAAAGTCGCTCTTCTCCGCCACGCGCATGTTGAAGTCCGGGTCAGCCGTCGCCAGGTGCACGAACGGCAGACTCTCCGCCTCCTGCGAGGCGAAGGTCTCCGAGGCGCCCCAGTCGAAGAAGGTCATCTGGGCCCCGGACTCCTCCGTGAACATGTAGGCGGTCGGGGTGCGTGAACCCTCCACCACGAAGAAACGGGTGCGGATTCCGAGCTCCTGCATCCAGCGGTGGTAATCGCTGCCCGGGAAGTCCCCGCCGACCGCACTGATGAGGGTCACGCTCCCGCCCAGGCGGGCGATGCCGGCGGCGATGTTCGCCGCCCCGCCCCCGTAGTAGACCTGGTGATCCAGGATGTACGTGGACCCGTGCTTCTCCGGGAGCATCGGGATGCGGAAGAGGTGGTCGATCGCCGTGTGCCCGACGACGTGGATCATGCTTCCTGCACATCCTGCACTTTGAGAGGGACGTCCCGCACCGCCCTGCCCACGACCGATTTGGCGATCCGCACGGCATGCTCCTTCGATTCCGCCCGGAACACCCGAATCTGGAGGAGCAGCCCCACGAGCGCGGTATCCGCCACCACCAGGGCGCAGCCCAGCTCCGTCTCGCACGAGGGGCAGGAGAGCATGCCCATCTCGATCTCGACGAACTTCGTCGCGGGGTTCAGGCGCTTCCCCGCCTCCGCAATCGCGACGCTGATCGCGTCGTCGAGCGATTTGACGTCCTTCACCAGCCAGGCGGACTCCAGGGTCACCACGTAGTCCGGCATCTCACCAGACCTCCCGGTGCACGTGCTCGGCAAGCGGCATCCGCGGCGTTTTCGCGGGCAGTGCACGGGGCCTCCCCACGGCGAGCAGGACGATCGGGCGGATGTGGCGGGGCAGCTGCAGGATCCCCCGCACCTCCTCCTCGTCGAACGCCCCGGTCCAGCAGGCCCCCAGGTTCTCCGCGTGGGCGGCGAGCATCATGAACGCGGCGGCGATGGTGGCGTCCTGCACCGCGTAGAGGATCCCCCGCTCCCCGTAGCGGGACATCGAGCGGACGTAGTTGGCGCAGACGACGAAGACAGCCGGAGCCTCGGCGATGTGGGGCTGGCTCAGCGCCGCCTCCGAGAGCTCCCCGCGGATCTCGGCATCCGTCACCACCACCACATCCCAGGCCTCCAGGTTCCCCGCGCTCGGGGCGCGGCTCGCCGCCGCCAGGATGGCGTCGATCTGGGAGGGGGCGAGTTCCGCCGGGTGGAACTCCCGCACCGACGAGCGGGAATGCAGGAATGCGAGAAACTCAGAGGAGTCCACGCTCATCCAGCACCTGCCATGCCGCCTGGGCGACCGTGGTCACGGCGGAGATGGACTGCGCCACCTTCTCGGCAGCCAGCCCGAACTGCCCGGACTCCGTGAGGCTGATCGCCTCGTTCACGTGGTTGATGGCCTTCTGGAACTCGATGTTGCCGGTGCTGTTGTGGGCGAAATCGATCTCCGTGCGGATGGCGTCCATCAGGGAGATGATCATCCGCCTTCCCCCCTCCTTCTCCTTCGGAGAGAAGGAGACGAGTGCGAGGAGGAGTTTGGAGGCTATCAACAGTTCTGACTTCGATCGCTCCGCAAAAGAGTAACTCCTGACCGCTTGCTGCAGATCCATACTCATACTTCTTGAGGCGGTATAAAAAAGTGTTCTGTGGCGGAACGCCACCCGATTATTTCCGTGCCTTCCCCTTGGCGCCGAGAACGGAGGACTTCGCCCGAACGATGTGCCGCCGCACCATCCGGGTGAGGCCGTCGGCTTCCTGGCCCCGGCTGCCGCCCCTGCGGCCTCCTCGAGCGCCGGGTCTGCGGCCGCCCCGCCCGCCTCTCCGATCGTCCCCCTCGCTGGAGCGTGTCAGCTTCTTGAGGGCTGCACTCGACTTGTAGCGCTGGTTCGGCCCGGGTTTCTTCGCTTCCGCCTCTTTCTGCGGCACGAGCCTGATCTGCCCGTGAACGCCCTTCACCTGGCACCAGTTGACTGATCCTGTCTTTCCCATAGCTAAAACTCTCTATACCATTGGATAGGGGCATAAATATACCTGTCGGGGAGACGGGGCGCATCCGCCCCGCCTCTACTCCCCGAGCATCTGCCCGATCTTCTTCATCAGGACCTCGCTCACCACCTTCCCGTCCACCCGCCCGCGGACCTCCCGCATCACGACGCCCATCAGGGGACCGAGGCTCGCCCGCCCCTTCTCCCGCACGAAGGCGGAGCGATCGGAGAGGATGGACTCGACAAGGGCCTCCAGCTCCCGGAGGGAGAGGGGCGGGACCGCCTGCTCGATCGCCGCATCCACGGTCTGCCCCGCGGCAACCGCCGTCAGCACCACGGGAACCGCCTCCTTCGCGACCCGCCCCTCCTCCACGGCGCGGAGGACCTCCAGGATCTGCGCATCGGCGAGACGCTCCGTGGCGACGCCGGATCTCCGCAGCTCCCGGAGCGTCCCGACCAGCGTGCGGCAGGCGAGGGCGGGACGGCAGCCCTCCGCCACCGCCCGCTCGAAGAGGGGGAGCTGCTCGGAGAAGGCGATCTGCCGCGCCAGCGTCCGGTCGAGACCGAGTTCGGCAGTGAACCGCTCCGCACGCTCCGTGAGCAGCTCCGGCAGCGGTATGCTGCGCCAGAGGGTCTCGCTGATCTCGACGGGGAAGACATCGGTCTCGGGGTACATGCGGGCGGCGCCCGGCAGGGGGCGCATGTAGGCGGTACTCCCGCCCTCGAGCATGCGGCGGGTCTCCTCGGGAACCCCCTCGAGCGCCATCGCCGCACGCCGCTGCACCTGCCGGGCGGCACACGCCGCCCGATCGGGGGTGCCGGAGACCAGCACGACGGCGTCCTGCGGTCCCGCCCCGCAGAATGCCGCGAGCCGCGCCACCTCGCCCGCCGTGATCCCGTAGGCGGGCAGCTCGTCCGTGTGGAAGATCCCGCCGACGCCGCACTTCCTGGCGTAGTCCGCCATCTCGCTCCCCAGCCTCCGCCCCGGCTGGGTCTCGCGCCCCACGAGCCCGGCGAACCCCGGAAGGGGAACGGCGAGGATCGTTGCCGCCTTCTTCAGGATGGACGATCTCGTGCCCTTGAAGAGATCCGTGACATCGATCGCCTCCCCGCTCACCCGGGCGCCCCGCTCCCGCAGTTCGTCCCGGATGGCGAGGAGCGCCTGCTGCCGCTGCACCTCCCGCCGCACCGTCTCGGCGATGAGGTCGAGGTCCTGGACGCCCTTGATCTCCACCCTCGCCCCGTCGCGGATGGAGATGTTGATATCCTGGCGGATGGTCCCGATGCCGCGCTTGACCCTGCCGGTGGAGCGGAGCACCATGCCGATGTACTCCGCCGTCTCCTGCACCGCCTCGGGGGTATGCAGGCAGGGCGAGGTGGTGATCTCGACGAGGGGTATTCCCAGGCGGTCCAGGGAGAAGGTCTGATCGTCGATTCTCTGCGCCGCCTCCTCCTCCAGGCAGATCGTCTCGACGGCCCCCCCGTTCGGGAGCAGCCCGCCCATCGCGACCAGCGCCGTGCGCTGGAATCCGCTCGTGTTCGAGCCGTCGATGACCAGCTTGCGCATCGTGTGCACCTGCGGGACCGGGCTCATGGAGAAGAGCCGCGCGATGGTGAGCGCGACGGCGAGCGCCTCGGGGTTCATGGGCGCCGGCGGCTCCTCGTCCGCCTCCACAAGACAGGTCGTGTCGTAGGTGTAGTAGCGGAAACGGCGCATCACCATCATCTCCTCCTCCGCCGCCCGGTCGATCTCGCCCATCTCGCTCTCCGTTGCCCGCAGGTAGCGGCAGAACTCTCCGTTCCGCTCGTCCGCCTCGCGGAGCGCCGTGGGGCAGCGGCAGAAGAGTTTCTGCTCCGTATCGAGCTGCTGGTGGATCTCGATCCCCGCCTTCAGCCCCAGCCTCTCATAGTCCATGGCAGGAACACCTCGTGATCTCTCCGACGAGATCGGTCTGCAGGAGCCGCCGCACCGCCTCCGGATCCCGCTCCCGCGCCAGCACCCACATCACCTTCGCGAGCGCCGCCTCCGGGAGCATATCCTCCCCCTCGACGACACCGATCGCCAGCAGGTCCCGCCCGGTGTCGTAGACGCGATCGCAGACCCGCCCGTGGAGGCACTGGGAGGTCATGACGACCGTGGTCCCGCCGTCGATCAGCCGCTTCAACGGTTCGATCCAGCGGGTGCTCACGTGACCGAGGCCGCTGCCGGCGAGCACGAGCCCCTCGTAGCCCTCGAAGCACTCCAGCACCGATGCGGGCATGCCGGGGTAGAAGTAGAGCAGCCCGCACTTCTCCTCCAGATCGGTGTGGAGCGCCGGATCAAGGGACCCCCGCCGCACCGCTTCCTCCCGCAGACGGACCTGCAGCGACGGGTACTCCACCGTCCCGATGGGGGGGATGCCGATGCTCTGGAATGCGTCCCGCCGGGAGGTGTGCATCTTGCGCACCCGCGTCGCGCGGTGGATGGCGCAGACGTCGTCGCTCGATGTCGCGTGCATCACCACCGCGACCTCGCCCAGGTCGCCGGCGGCGGCGGCGGCGCTGCAGAGGGCGTTCATGACGTTGTCGCTGCTCGGGCGGTCGGCGGACCGCTGGGAACCCACGAAGACGATGGGAACCGGCGATCGCACCATGAAGGAGACGGCCGCCGCCGTGTAGGCCATGGTGTCGGTGCCGTGGGTGACGATCACGCCGGCCGCACCGTCTTTCACCTCTTCGTAGATGGTGCGGGCCAGGGCCTGCCAGATGGCGGGGGTCATGTTCTCCGAGAGGATGGTGCTCACCTGGCGGGTGCGGAAACGGGCGATGCGTCCGAGGCCGGGGATGGCCCGCAGGATGTCGTCCGCATCGAACTGGCTGGTGACCGCCCCCGTGCGGTAGTCCACGCGGCTCGCGATCGTGCCCCCGGTGGAGACGATGGAGAGCTCGGGGAGGGAGGGATCCTGCTCAACCGCCGCAGGCGTCGGTCTCGCCGGGCGGGGGCGCTCCACGAACGTGCAGCAGTCCCCCGGCACCCCGATGTTGTAGCCGCTGCCGAGCTTGATCACCACCATCCCGTCCCTCTCCGTGATGTAGGTGCCGTCGAGCAGCCGCCCGCCATGGGCGCACTGGATGCGGTCTCCCGCCTGGAACGAGGCCGTCACGCGACCAGCCTCCGGGCCGCCTCCAGCATCCCCTCCACCGCACGGCTGCTCTGCTCTCCGAGCCCCTCCAGGTGCCGGCGGTCGGCGGCTAGCAGTTCATGCCGCCCCGCCAGCGCCGACGATACCGCGGCGGGTGCCGGTCCCCCGGGGGCCTTCCGCGCAGCGACGACCGATCGGACGTCGAGCGCCTCGCGGATGCGCTCCTCCGTCAGCCCCCGCCCGGCGAGGGAGATCCCCGCAACGTCCGCGGCCGCCTTCTCCACCTCCGCGAGGTTCAGGCGACCGCCGCGTACCGCCCTCCCCACGATCGTGTGCGCGGTGCGGAAGGGGAGGTCGAACTCCCGCACCAGGCGGTCGGCGAGCTCGGTCGCCGTGGAGAATCCGCTTCCCGCCGCCGCCTCCATCCGTGCGGCATCGAAGCGGGCGGTGCCGAGCATCCCGGCGAGGAGCGGGATGCTCGCCCGCACCACCCCGACACCCTCCCAGAGGCGGGGGGTGAGCTCCTGCAGGTCGCGGTTGTAGCTCATGGGCAGCGCCTTCACGAGGGCCAGCGCCGCTGTCAGGTCGCCCACGACCGTCGCCGTCTTCCCGCGCAGAATCTCCGCCGTGTCCGGGTTCTTCTTCTGGGGCATGATGGAGCTGGAGGAGCAGTAGGGATCGGCGAGCTCGACGAAGCCGATCAGGGGGGAGGACCAGAGGATCAGCTCCTCGGCGAGCCGGCTCGCGTTCGTCATCAGGACGGCGAGCGCGGAGAGCGTCTCCAGGGCGAAGTCGCGGGTCGATACCGCGTCCATGGAGTTCTCGATGATGCCCGAGAAACCCAGGCACTCCGCCGCGAACGCCCGGTCGATCGCGTACCCCGTTGAGGCGAAGGCCGCCGCCCCGAGCGGGGAGCGGTTCACGCGGCCGTAGGCGTCGCGCAGGCGTTCGAAGTCGCGGGAGAACGCCTGCTCGTAGGCGAGCAGGTGGTGCGCGAGCGTGGTCGGCTGGGCGACCTGGAGGTGGGTGAATCCCGGCATGACCGTCTCGATGTGGCGGCCGGCGAGGGAGAGGATCGTCTCGCGGAGCGCGAGCAGATCCTTCATCAGGGCGATGATCTCCTCCCGCAGGCGGAGGCGGATGCAGGCGGCCACCTCGTCGTTCCTCGAGCGCCCGATCTGGAGCCGACCTCCCGCGTCCGCCCCCGCATGCTCGATCAGGTAGGCTTCGATCCCGGCATGCACGTCCTCGTAGCGCGGATCGAAGACCTCCGCGGGGAGCCCCTCCTCGTACAGCCGCAGCAGCAGGCGGAGCAGGGGGACGGCCGCCGTACCGGCGACGACCCCCTGCCGCTGCAGCATGAGCAGATGGGCGATATCCACCAGCACGTCCGCCCTTCCTATCCAGCGGTCGGCCGGCATGGATGAGAGATACTCCGTGATCGCGTCGGAACGCTCCCCCGCGAGCCGTCCGGCGCGGATCTGATCCTGTCGCATCCTCTGTTACAACCCCCTTTTTCCGTAGTAGTAAAGGCTGCAGAACGAGATTAATGCCACGCCTTCCGGGCGGCGAGTTCGATCGCCCGCACCATGCTCTCCCGCGGGACGATGGTCGCGACGGGGATCCGCACCAGGTGCTCGATGGTGCCGCTCACGATGGGTGCGCAGACGATCCCGATCGCGCCCTCCCGCTCGGCCCGCACAGCGGCCACGATCGCGTCCTCCACCGTCTGGACCGGGTACTCCCGCACCCGGATCCGCCTCCCGTCGATCTCGGCCATGCGGTCCACGATCCCCTCCAGCACCGGACGCGCCGCGATGACCCCGATGAACTCCTCCTCGCCGGCGCGGGAGAACTGCCGCAGCGCCCGGCTGATCGCCCGCAGCGTGGAGAGGTTCGGGGATCGCTTCCCGTGCAGGATCTTGTAGAGGGAACTCTGGGCGATGCCGCTCCTCTCCGCCAGCTCCCGCACGCTGATGCGGAGTTCGTGGCGGAGGATGTCCTTCAGCGTGGCGACGAACTGCTCGTCCGACTCCAGGGCCGCCCGGGTGAGGCGGTCGATGGGATCGAGTTGTACCATGGTATGGGTACTTCTAGGTCAAAGAGCGGGATATAATTTTACATATGTCCAGGCCAGGAAGGGGCTATCCCCCGTCTTCTACAATTATAATAATCACATTGCACAAATGTATATTATTTGCGGAATTATGAATACAATTGAATAATAATTGAGTCCAGAAGCATAATCATTAATAGCTATCCGCGTCCAGTATACACTGCAGCTATACGGGGATTCGTATGAGAAGGATACTGTTGGCTCTCGGCGTGCTAATCATTGCCGCTGCCATGACCCTGATGGCCGGGTGCATAACCACCCCGGCCTCGTCCGTGAAGGAGATCCGCATCGGCTACCAGCCCAGCACCCACCAGATGGCGCACATCACCGCCATGGAGAAGGGGTGGTGGAAGGAGGACCTCTCCCGCTTCGGCGTCGAGACGGTGACCGACTACCAGTTCCCCTCGGGACCTCCCGAGATGACCGCGATGCAGGCGGGACAGATCGATGTCGCCTACACCGGTTCCGCGCCCCTGCTGACGGCGATCAGCACCGGCCTGGACGCGAAGATCGTCGCCGCCGTGCAGATGCAGGGCTCGGACCTCGTGTTGCGGAACGAGATCCCCTACTCGTCCCCGGCCGATCTGCGGGGCCTCTCCATCGGGACGTTCCCGCCTGGCTCGATCCAGGACACCATCCTGCGGAACTGGCTCAAAGAGAACGGTCTTGAGCCCGACCGCGACGTGTCGATCAAGGCCATGGCGCCCGGCGACGCGGTAACGGCGATTGCCGCCGGCCAGATCGACGGCGTGTTCCTGCCCCACCCCTCCCCTTCGGTCATCGCTGCCGAGGGGAAGGGGCGTACCGTGGTCCGTTCCGGTGAGATGGACCCGAACCATGCCTGCTGCGTCCTCGCGGTCTCGGGGAACCTGATCCGCGAGCATCCGGAGATCGTCGAACAGCTCGTGAGGACGCACATCCGGGCGACGCAGTACAATGCCGAGCATCCCGAAGAGGCTGCAGCCATCTACGCCGCCAAGACGGATGCCAAGTACGACCAGGTCATCCGCTCGGTGAACGAATGGGATGGTGCGTGGATCGCAGACCCGAACGTCATCGTCGACTCGGTCACGGAGTTCGCGCAGATCCAGTACGAACTCGGCTACATCAAGAAACCCCTGACCCGGGACGAGATCTTCGACCTGAGCTTCTACGAGAAAGCCCGGGCGTAGAGCCTCCCTTCATATTCTTTCAGGACAGATACGTACAGCAGATGAAGCATCAGCACGTTCGTTCGCGCAGCAGAAAGAGAGCCGCCGCCATCGTGATTCGCCATGCCGGGACGGGGCCTGCGTAGGAACAGCGGGTGGCTTGCGCTCGGCTCCCTGATCGTCGCGCTGGGGCTCTGGCAGATCGTCGCCGAGTATGTCGTCCGCGATCCCTTCGTCCTCCCCAGCCTCTCCGCGGTCGCCCTGGCGCTCGTCGACCTGGTGACGCGGGGACCGATGCTGACGGACCTCTCCATCAGCATCTACCACTTCGCGATCGGCCTTGCGGCCGCGCTCCTTGTCGGTGTGCCGATCGGCATCCTGATGGGATGGTTCAAGGAGATCGATACGGCCGTCAACCCGCTGATCGAACTGCTCCGCCCGATCCCGCCGCTCGCCTGGATCCCGTTCGCCATCGTCTGGTTCGGGCTCACGCACCAGTCTGCCGGGTTCGTGATCTTCATCGGCGCCGTCTTCCCGATCCTGATCAACACCTATACCGGGTTCCGCAACGTCCCGAAGGTCTTCGTGGAGGCGGGGAAGATGCTGGGGTGCACGAGCAGCCTGAACCTGATCCGCTACATCGCGCTGCCCGCCTCGATCCCCTCCATCGCGGCGGGCATCCGCATCGGCACCGGCGTCGGCTGGATGTGCCTGGTGGCCGCCGAGCTCTTCGGGGTCAGCAACTACGGACTCGGGAAGAACATGTGGCACTACTACTACCTGCACCAGATGGACAACGTCGTCGTCTACATGGTGGTGCTCGGGGTGCTCGGACTCCTGATCGACATGGTGTTCCGGTTCTACGTGGACAGGCGCCTCCTGCGCTGGCGCGAGGGGGAGGTGCTCTGAATGGGTGCCGTGACACTGCGGGGGGTCTCCAAGACCTTCGGGAAGGAGAACGGCGCGCCCCTGGACGCGCTGAAGGAGATCGACCTGGAGATCCGGGACAAGGAGTTCATCTGCCTGCTCGGGCCGTCCGGCTGCGGCAAGACGACCCTGCTGCGGATTCTCGCGGGGCTGGAGGTGGCGACGGGCGGAGAGGTGCTGCTGGACGGCACACCGCTCCGCGAGCCGAATCCGAAGGTGGGGATGGTCTTCCAGGAGTATTCGCTCTTTCCCTGGCGCACGGTGCTGGGCAACATCGCCTTCGGTCCGGAGATGCGGGGGGTTCCGCGGAGCGAACGCATTCCGATCGCGGAACGGTATCTCGCGCTCGTCGGGCTGGAGCCGTTCCGGGACAGCTACCCCTCCGAACTCTCGGGAGGCATGCGGCAGCGGATCGCAATCGCCCGGGCGCTGGCGAACGAGCCGGAGGTGCTGCTCATGGACGAGCCCTTCGGGGCTCTGGACGCCCAGACCCGGAACCGGATGCAGAAGGAACTCCTGCAGATCCACGAGAAGATGCAGAAGACGATCGTCTTTGTCACGCACAGCGTGGACGAGGCGGTGTACCTGGCCGATCGGATCGTCGTGCTGACGAAGCGCCCGGGACGCGTGAAGGAGATCGTGAACGTGATCCACTGCCGCCCGCGGGATCGGACGTGCGCTGACTTCACCGCCACCCGGAAGCACGTGCTCGACCTGATCACCGAGGAATCGGCAGCAATCCAGTAAGTTTTATTAGAGCGGGTATCCATTTTATAAAGAATATCACGGAGCGAGAGGACAATGGTACGAAAACCAGGAAGAATGTACAGGAATATCAACAAGAAGGCGTATACGCGGCGGGAATACATGGGAGGGGTGCCGGGCAGCAAGATCGTGACCTTCGATCTGGGGAACCTCTCGGAGGAGTTCCCGGTCGAGGTCTCCCTTTCCGTGATCGAGCAGTGCCAGATCCGGCATTCGGCCCTTGAGGCGGCCCGCGTCTCCATCAACCGCAGGCTGCAGTCCAACGTGGGCAGGATGAACTTCCGCCTGAAGATTCGCACGTATCCCCACCATGTGCTGCGGGAGAACAAGCAGGCGACCGGCGCCGGGGCCGACCGTGTGTCCGAGGGGATGCGCCTTGCCTTCGGAAAGCCGGTGGGGACCGCCGCCCGCGTCCAGGCCGGGCAGAAGATCATCTCGGTCTTCACCACGCCCCAGTACGTGGAGAAGGCGAAGGACGCCCTCCGCCACGGGGGCTACAAGCTCCCCTCGCCGAGCCGCATCACCATCACGGAGACGGCGGCAGCCTGACAAGCAATACTTTTTTCCGATCGCGTACCATCCCTGACCGGGGATTGGTTTCATAAATCAGCCCCACCCGTTTCTCTTCTTCTCCCGATTCGGGTCCTGCTTTTCTCCGGAGATGCAGGTTTGATAGGATAATACGGATACCCGGAGGCGTAGAAGGGCGATACGTTCTCCAAGAGGCAGGATACCAGGCCTTATCGCATCTGCAGTGTGAAAAGGTGATCGGGGCCTCTTCCGGGTGATCGGAGATCGTTTGCCATCCTTGCGTATACGGAGGGATCCGACCAGGATCGCAGGCACGGACCTCCGATCCTGTATCAGCATCCCGTGTAAGGGTCCTATCGCACCAAGGGGGGAGTGCACCTCCTGGATGGCCTTGCCCTGCCACAATTAAACAGGGGGATGGCCTTGAGGTCCGATCCAGATTCGGGGAGTGGGATTATTCTAACTCTCAATGGCATGAGTTGCAGTCCTATCGATACTACAGGGGAAGGAGGTCGAGAGGGGGAAGGGGCGCGCCCTCTCCCCCCATGCCCCCGCCCCGCCAGTACGATACCCTGGAGGGCAGGATGGCACGAGCCCTCTCCCAATCGCCCCCGCCCCCGCGTGCGAGAACCACTACGGATCGCGCGATTCGAGCTCTTCTGTCGAGAATACAACCGCTTCTCCGCGAGCCTCGTCACATCCCTGGAAGGAGGGTCAGAACTCCTCTTCCCATACCCCAGGGGTATCTAATAGCTTTGAGAGGCTATCGCCCAGTGTACAGCATGCAGACTCCGCGCCACGATCGGGCCCTGTTGGGCAGACCCGATCCTTCGCTCTTCCATGCAGCAATCATGGGTGTACATCTTCGCAGGGAATAGAGACGGGCATCGATCTGCCCCATAGGAATTTCGCGTACATGGATTCTTTCTTGCTCTCCGTGCCGCGGGAATTTGACAGGATCCGCAATATTTTTTAGATCCGCGCGATTTCATTAAAATGAATGCAGAATACCCCGAATACCCCGCTCTTCGAAGCCGTCGCCGACGCGACCTGCCGCGCCCTGCAGGAGGCGGAGGTGCACCTGCCCGCCGACGTTCTCCGCGCCCTGCAGCGGGCGGAAGAGCGGGAACCGAACCCCGTCGCACGATCAGAACTCCGGAACATCCTGAGAAACGTGGAGCTGGCGGAGGAGCTGCGGCTGCCCCTCTGCCAGGACACGGGTGTGCCGGTTCTGTACGTCTCCCTGCCACCGGACGTCCCCCTCTCGGAGCGACTCTATGCCGCCCTTGCCGAGGGCGTGCGGCGCGCCACCGAGAGGGTGCCGCTCCGCCCCAACGTGGTGGATCCCCTCACGCGGGAGAACCGCGGGGACAACACCGGTCCCGGCATGCCGTCGGTCCATCTCCGCCCGGGCGAGCGGTTCGCGATCACGGCCCTGCCCAAGGGGGCGGGTTCCGAGAACGTCTCGCGGATCGGGATGCTCCTCCCCTCGGAGCGGGAGGAGATCGAACGGTTCGTGGTGGAGACGGTGCTCCGCGCCGGCGGGCGGCCCTGCCCGCCGCTGGTGCTCGGCGTCGGGATCGGCGGCACATTCGACGGCTCCGCAGCGCTGGCGAAGGAGGCCCTGCTCTCCCCGATCGACACGATGACAGGGCTCGAACGGCGGCTCTGCGAGGCCGTCAACGCCCTCGGGATCGGCCCCATGGGGCTCGGTGGGGAGACCACCGCCCTGGCGGTGAAGGTGCGGCAGGCGGACTGCCACACCGCATCCCTCCCGGTTGCCGTCAACGTCCAGTGCTGGGCCTGCCGCCGGGCGACGGTGGAGGTGCGGCGGTGAGAGAACTCACGACCCCCCTCGGGGACGAAGTGCTGGACCTGCGGGCCGGGGATCGAATCACCCTCTCCGGGATCGTGTATACCGCCCGGGACGAGGCGCACCGGCGGATGCTCGAGCGGGGCATACCGTTCGACCCGCGGGGCGCTGCCGTCTACCACTGCGGCCCGCTCGTCCGTGACGGGCGGGTGCTCGCCGCCGGCCCGACCACCTCGGCCCGGATGAACGCCTTCACCGCCTTCCTGCTCGATCGTGGCGTTCGGGCGCTGATCGGGAAAGGGGGCATGGGAGGGGAGGTGGTCGAGCACCTCCGCGGGCGGGGCGTCTACCTGGCCTTCACCGGAGGCTGCGCCGTGCTCGCCGCCTCCCGCATGGCGCTCGAAGGCGTCTACTGGGAGGACCTCGGGATGGCGGAGGCGATCTGGATCCTCCGCCTCGACCGCCTCCCCCTCGTCGTGGGTATCGATGCCCGGGGGACGGACCTCTTCGCCTCGGTGATGGAGAGGGCGCGAGGCTGCGCACGGCTCTAGGCGGGGGGATCGTCTGCTCCTCCCGCTGCCCTGCCGCAGGGAGGGAAATCGGCACCCGACGGACGGGTATACCTTTTTTTCTCCGGCGGTTCAACCTTAGGGGTAAGGATACGAAGGCATGCACCTGGTCATAGACGAGAAACGATGCAAAGGCTGCAACCTCTGCACCCTGGTCTGCCCCTACAGGATATTCCAGCCCGGGCATACGCAGAACGAGCGGGGAATCGTCCAGCCGATCCTGGATCGGCCCGAACGCTGCCCCAACTGCCGCCTCCAGCACCTCTACGGGAGAGTGATCTGCGGCTACTGCCAGAAGATCTGTCCGGATCAGGCGATCCGCTGGGAGGAGGATACGCCTCTGGCCCGGACGAAGGTCGTGGTCGAGGCATGACCCGCACCGAGTTCATGCAGGGGAACGTGGCCTGTGCCGAGGGGGCGCTCGCGGCCGGCTGCCGCTTTTTCGGCGGCTACCCGATCACCCCGTCGACCGAGATCGCCGAGCACATGGCCGCACGCCTCCCCGGGCGGCAGGGCACCTTCATCCAGATGGAGGACGAGATCGCCAGCATCGCCGCCGTCATCGGCGCCTCCTGGAGTGGCGTGCGGGCGATGACCGCGACGAGCGGACCGGGGTTCTCCCTGATGATGGAGAACATCGGCTACGCGGCCATGACCGAGACGCCCTGCGTCATCGTCAACGTCCAGCGGGGGGGCCCGAGCACCGGCCAGCCCACCCTCGCCGCCCAGGGGGACATGCTCCAGTGCCGCTTCGGCTCGCACGGGGACTACAGCATCATCGCCCTCGCGCCGGCGAGCGTGCAGGAGATGTTCGAACTCACGGCAAAGGCATTCAACCTGGCGGACAGGTACCGCGTACCGGTATTTCTCATGGCAGACGAGATCGTCGGGCACATGCGGGAGCGGATCGTCATCCCCGACCGCGTGGAGATCGCGGAGCGGAGACCGCTGGAGGCGGGTGCGCTGCCCTTCCAGGGTGGAGCGGACGGCGTCCCCGGATTCCCCGCCTTCGGGCGGGGGCATGCGGTCCATGTCACCGGGCTGACGCACGACGAGCGGGGCTACCCGCGCACGAACCACCCGAAGATCCACGAGGCTCTCGTCACCCGCCTGGTGCGGAAGGTGGAGGACGCCCGGCGGGAGATCGCCGACTACGACGCGGTCAACCCGGACGCCGAGATCGTCTTCGTCTCCTACGGCGCCCCGGCGCGGACCGTGCAGCAGGTGCTGCACGACGCCGGAGACGGGGGTATCGGCCACCTGCGGCTGAAGACGGTCTGGCCTTTCCCGGAGTTCGCCCTGCGGGAGTTCAGGAACGCCCGCACGTTCCTCGTGCCCGAGATGAACCTCGGTCAGATCTCCCGCGAGATCGAGCGGCACGTGGATCAGGCGGTCGTCTCGATACCCAAGATCGGGGGGGAGCTGCACACGCCGGGGGAGCTCGCCCGGGCGGCGGAGGGGGCCCGATGACCTTCCTGGACTGGTACCGCGAGGACCGCCTACCCCACATCTACTGCGCCGGGTGCGGCAACGGCACCGTGATCAACTGCACGCTGGACGCGGTGGAGTCGATGGGGTGGAGCCGCGAGGAGACGGTCTTCGTCTCCGGCATCGGCTGCTCGTCGCGGGCACCGGGCTACATCAAGACCGACGGACTCCACACCACCCACGGGCGGGCGCTCGCCTTCGCGACCGGGGTGAAACTGGCCAATCCTGCGCTCCAGGTGGTGGTCTTCACGGGCGACGGAGACCTGGCGGCGATCGGCGGCAACCACTTCATCCACGCCTGCCGCCGCAACGTGGACATGACGGTCGTCTGCATGAACAACTTCATCTACGGCATGACGGGCGGGCAGGGGAGCCCCACCACCCCGCGGAGCGCGCTCTCGTCCACCACGCCCTACGGGGCGGAGGAGGAGCCCTTCGATCTCTCCCTGCTCGCGGTGGCGGCCGGCGCCAACTACGTGGCCCGCTGGACCTCCTACCACGTGAAGGAGCTGACCCGGGCGATCCGCACGGGTCTGGAGACGCCCGGATTCTCCTTTGTGGAGGCGCTCGTGCAGTGCCCGACCGGCTACGGGCGGAGGAACCGCCTCCGCGAGGCGACGGATATGGTCGAGTACCTGAAGACCCACTCCATCCTGCTCCAGAAGAAGCAGCGGATGGAGCGGGAGGGGCAGGAAGTCCCCCCCGGGATGATCCCGATGGGGGAGTTCGTGCGGCGGAACCGCGCGGTGCTGGGGGCGAGACGGTGAGGCACGAGGTGCGGTTCTCCGGCTTCGGCGGCCAGGGCATCATCCTCGCCGCCGTGATCCTGGGGCGGGCGGCCGCCCTGCACGACAACAAGCACGCCGTCCAGACGCAGGTATACGGGCCCGAGGCCCGCGGCGGGGCATCGATGAGCGCGGTCGTCATCGACGACGAGCCGATCCTCTACCCCGAGGTGACGGCGCCGGACATCTTCGTGATCATGTCCCAGGAGGGGTTCGAACGCTACGGCGCCGGCGCCCCGCGGGACGCGGTCATGGTCCTGGACTCCGACATGGTGCGCTCCCGCCCCGACTGCCGATGGTACGCGGTGCCGGCGACGTCGGAGGCGAAGAACACGTTGAAACGCGTGATCGTCGCCAACATCGTGATGCTCGGTGCGCTGGTCGCTGCGACCGGGGTCGTCAGCGAGGCGGCGATCGAGAAGGCGGTGCTGGACAGCGTGCCGAAGGGGACCGAGGGTCTGAACCTGCAGGCGCTGAAGCGCGGGTTCGCGCTGGTGCGGGAAGGGAGAGGAAGCGCATGAAACTGATGGAGCACGAAGCGAAGGAGATCTTCCGGGCGTACGGGATCCCGGTTCCGAAAGGGATCCTGGTGCGGAGCCCGGACGAAGTCGGGGAGCACCTGGACGCCATCGGGTCCCCGGTGGTCCTGAAGGCGCAGGTGGAGGTGGCCGGCAGGGGAAAGGCCGGCGGCATCCTGATGGCGGATCGTGAAAATGCGGTCGAGACCGCTGCAGAACTCTTCTCGCGGGAGATCAAGGGCCTCCCGGTCCGCACCGTCCTCATGGAGGAGCGTCTCCCGATCCAGCAGGAGTACTACCTCTCCATCACGATCGACCGCTCCAGCCGGGAGGCGGTGATCCTCTTTGCGGACTCGGGCGGCGTGGATATCGAGGCGGTCGCGAGAGAGCGGCCCGACGCCGTGCGGAGGGTGACCGTCTCGCCGCTGCTGACCGAGGTGCCGGCGTTCATGGTGCGCGAACTCGCCGGCAGAACGGACGTGCGGATCGGGCCCGTCATCCAGCGTCTCTACCAGGTGTTCCGGGGAAAGGATGCGCTGCTGGCGGAGATCAACCCCCTGGTGTCCACGCCGGGGGGTATGGTCGCGGCGGACGCCAGGATCGTCGTGGACGACAACGCCCTCTCCCGCCAGGGCATCCAGGTGAACCGCGATCTCTCACCCCGCGAGCGTGAAGCCGAACGGCACGGGTTCTCCTACGTGGAGCTGGCGGGCAGCATCGGCGTGATCGGCAACGGCGCCGGGCTCACCATGGCGACGCTCGACCTGATCCAGTACTTCCGGGGCGCGGCGGCCAACTTCCTGGACGTCGGCGGCGGCGCGGACCAGGAGCGCGTGATGCACGCGGTCCGCCTCGTCGCCTCGGATCCGTCCGTCCGCGTCATCCTGGTGAACCTGCTCGGGGGGATCACCCGCTGCGACGAGGTGGCGCGGGGAATCGTCGAGGCGCAGGTGCCCCAGAAGATCATGGTGCGGCTGGCCGGCACGAACGAGGAGGAGGGGAGGGCCCTGCTGCGGCAGCACGGCTACGAGATGTTCGAGACGATGGACCAGGCGGTGCGCGCCGCGGTGGAGGCGTCCCGATGATCTACGGGGATCGCAACCTGGGCGTGATCGTGCAGGGCGCCACCGGCAAGCAGGGGGCCTTCCACATCCAGCTGATGAACGCCTACGCCCGCTCCGTGGGAGGGCGGGGCGTGGTCGCCGGCATCAGTCCGGGCAAGGGGGGGCAGACGGTGCATGGCGTGCCCGTCTACGACAGCGTCCGTGCCGCCCTGCGGGAGCACGACGCACAGGCGAACGTCATCTTCGTGCCGGCGGCGGCGGCGGCCGACTCGATCATGGAGTCGGCATCGGGCGGTCTCGAGCTCGCGGTCGTGATCACCGAGCACGTCCCCGTGCACGACACCATGAAGGCGATCGCCTACGCCCGCCTGAAGGGCTGCACCGTGATCGGGCCGAACTGCCCCGGTCTCCTCTCGCCGGGCGAGTGCAAGCTCGGGATCATGCCGGTGCACCTCGCCTCGCGGGGGAACGTGGGCGTCATCTCGCGGAGCGGCACCCTGACGTACGAGATCGTCCACGAGCTGACCCGCGCCGGTATCGGGCAGAGCACGGTGGTGGGGATCGGCGGCGATCCGATCATCGGCCAGACATTCGCCGACGTGCTCCACCGCTTCGAGGAGGACCGGGAGACGCGGGCCGTCGTCCTCATCGGCGAGGTCGGGGGCGCCCTGGAGGAGGAGGGGGTCGCGTCCACCCGTCTGCCGCTCGCGGCCTATATCGCCGGAGTCTCCGCGCCCCCCGAGAAGCGCATGGGGCATGCGGGGGCGATCGTGGAGGGCGGCGAGGGCGACGCCCGCTCCAAGATCCGCCGTCTGGAGAGGATGGGGGTGAGCGTCGCGTCCCGCCCCTCGGAGATACCCTCCCTCGTCCGGGAGCTTCTATGACTGCGGAGCTGATGATGAACACCGCGGCGCGGATCGCCGCGGAGATCGGCGCGCGGGCGATCGTCTCGTTCACCAAACCCTGCCCCTGCGCCTCCGACGTCCCCATCGTCTGGGTCCAGGAGCTCCAGCTCGATGTCTTGAAAGACCTCACCATGCAGGATATCCTGGAGGTCTGCGAGCACCACATGCTGGACGCGGCCATCCAGCTCTACCTCACCCGCCGCCTGGAGCACGGGATGGTCGTGGGCGTCTTCCCCTACGCCATCCTGCTCTACGACATCGGCGAGGGCAAGAACTTCATCAACGTCAAGGAGTTCGAGGACATTGTACCGCGGGAGGTGATGTACGCGGTGCTCTCCCTCGCGATGGAGATCGCGCTCGAGGGGCGGGAGGGGAGACCGATCGGGACGGCGTTCATCATCGGCGACGGGGATGCGATCTTCCGGCGGTCGCACCAGGCGATCCTCAACCCCTACGAGGGGCAGCCGGCAGCCGTGACGGACATCAAGAACCGCGAGAACTGGGAGAGCATCAAGGAGTTCGCCCAGCTCGACGGCATGTTCGTGGTGAACCGCGAGGGCTACATCCTCTCCGCCGGGCGGTACCTCGACATCGTCCAGAAGAAGGTCAGCCTGCCGGGCGGACTCGGCGGACGGCACCGCGCCACGGCCGCCATCACCGCCGACATCCCCGTCGTGGGGGTGACGGTATCGGAGAGCGGGGGCGTGGTGCGGGTGTTCCGCGACGGCGTCTGCAAGCTCTCCATCCGCACCGACGTGCGGGTGAGGGGCTAGGGAGTCTGCAGGGGTGCGGTTTCAGCGTTCCGGACGACGGGTCCCCGCGCACGCCTTCGCCGTTTCGGTCATTTCCCGCACGTAATCCCGCAGCTCTTTCTGCATCGCGGTCCGGTCGTGGAGGGTGGCCTCGACGATATCCACGATGGCGCTGCCCACGATGACCGCGTCGACGCCCGCGGCGGCGCAGGCACGGATATGCTCCGCCCGCGAGATGCCGAACCCCACCGCCAGGGGCAGTGCGGTCCGGGGGCGGATCCGCCCGATCATCTCCAGCGTATCGTCGGACAGCTGCTCCCGTCCGCCCGTCGTCCCGAGGCGGGACACCAGGTACACGAACCCGCCCGCGGACGCCAGAATCCGCCCCATGCGCTCCTCGCTCGTCGTGGGGGCAACGAGAAAGATCTGGCGCATCCCGTAGCGTTCTGCCGTCTCGAGCACATCCCGGCACTCCTCGTGCGGCATGTCGACGATCAGGACGCCGTCGGCGCCGCTGGCGGCTGCTTCGCGGTAGAACCTCTCCACGCCCCTGCGGTGGACGATGTTTCCGTAGGTCAGAAGGACGACGGGGAGGTCCGAGCAATCGCGGATCTCCCGCACGATGTCCAGCACCATGGCAGGATTCGCGCCCCCCTGGAGCGCCCGGAGGTCCGCCCTCTGGATGGTCGGCCCGTCCGCGACCGGATCGGAGAAGGGGATCCCCAGCTCCAGGATATCGGCACCGCCGTCGATGAGGCTCTTCGCCGCCTGGACGCACCCCTCCCGATCCGGATCGCCGCCGACGAGGAAGGCGATGAATGCAGGGCGGTTCAGGCTTTCGAAGACCCGGTCGATGCGGTTCACGCCTGCAACCCTCCCATGCGGACCACCTCGGTCACGTCCTTGTCCCCGCGGCCGGACAGGTTGACGATCACGACGGCATCGCGGTCGAATTCGCCCGCCATCCTGCGCACCTGGGCCACAGCATGCGCGGATTCCAGGGCTGGCAGGATCCCTTCCGTTCTCGCCAGGAAGTGGAACGCATCCAGGGCTTCCCGGTCCGTTACGGAGACGAACTCGACTTTCTTCTCGTCCTTCAGGCAGCTCAGCTCCGGACCGACCCCCGGATAGTCCAGCCCGGCGGCGACGCTGTGGGTCGCGCGGACCTGCCCGTCCGCATCCTGCAGGAGGTAGGAGAGTGCGCCGTGGAGGATCCCTTCCGTGCCCGCGCAGAGGGTTGCGCCGTGCTCGCCGGTATCCACGCCTCTGCCTCCCGCCTCGACCCCGACGAGCCGCACGCCTTCGCCGACGAAGGGGTGGAACATGCCGATGGCGTTGGACCCGCCTCCCACGCAGGCCAGGATCGCGTCCGGCAGCCTCCCCTCCCGCTGGAGCACCTGCTGCTTCGTCTCCTCGCCGATGACCTTCTGGAAGTCGCGGATCATGGTCGGGTAAGGGTGGGGGCCGACCACGGAGCCCAGGAGGTAGTACGTGTCCCGGGCGTTCGTCACCCAGTCCCGCAGCGCTTCGTTGACCGCGTCCTTCAGCGTCCTCGTGCCGGATGCGACGGGGATCACCTCCGCCCCCAGGATCCGCATGCGGTAGACGTTCAGCGCCTGCCTCTGCACGTCCGTCTCCCCCATGTAGACGACCGAGTCGAGCCCCAGGGCGGCACAGGCGATCGCCGTCGCGACACCGTGCTGGCCGGCGCCGGTCTCCGCGATCACCCGGCGTTTTCCCATGTAACGCGCCAGCAGTGCCTGCCCGAGCGTGTTGTTCAGCTTGTGGGCTCCTCCGTGGAGAAGGTCCTCGCGCTTCAGGTACACCCTGCACCCGAGGATGCGCGAGACGTTCGCGCAGTAGGTCAGGGGGGTGGGCCTGCCCGCGTACTCCGTCAGGTAGCGGCGGAGCTCGTCCCGGAACGCGGCATCGCCACACGCCCGAGCGTAGGCGTCCTCGAGCGCGAGGAGCGGTTCCATCAGCGTCTCCGGCACGTACTGCCCGCCGTATTTGCCGAACCGTCCCTTCTCCGCCATCTATCCCTCCCGGGCTGCACGGACGAATGCCCGCACCTTGCTCCGGTTCTTGACCCCAGGCCGATCCTCCACGCCGGAGGCGACGTCGACGGCGTAGGGGCGCACCCGCCCGATCGCCGCACGGACGTTCTCGGGTGTGAGGCCGCCGGCGAGGACGACCGGGCGGGCCGAGCGCAGGACCATGTCGCGGGCGAACGAAGGATCGAACCCGGTCCCGCTCCCGCAGCTCTCGTCGACGACGAGGGCGTCGCAGTCTGCGGGGATAGCATCGCCCCGCTTCACCACCCGGAGCACCTTCACCGGCCGCCCTTCCGGAAACTCGAACGGGTGGGTGATCTGGATCGCATCGGGGCCCAGCGCCAGTATCTCCTCCAGGTCCCGCCGGCTCTTCGTATGGGTCACGGCGACCCTGGCGATGAAGGGGCCGAGCGATGCGAAGATCGTCCGGGCCCGCTCCGGGGGCACGGAGCGGGGGGAGTCGCTGAACAAGACAACCCCGATGGCATCCGCACCCGCCTCCTCCGCATACCGGGCGTCCTCCGCCGTGGTGATGCCGCATATCTTCACGCGCATACGAACTCCCGAAGGGTCTCTCCCGGCTTATGGGACGCCATGATACTCGATCCGATGAGAAATGCGTCGCAGTACTCCTTCATCCGCCGGAGATCGCCGGGGGTGCGGAACCCGCTCTCGGATACGACGAGCCTGCCCTCTCTGTGAACGATCCGGGAGAGGGTGCGCGTCGTATCGAGGCGGATCTCCAGGGTGCGCAGGTCGCGGTTGTTGATGCCGATGAGCGCCGCATCCGTCTCCAGGGCCCGCTCCGCCTCCTCTTCGGTATGGACCTCCACAAGCGGCTCCAGCCCGAGCCGGAAGGCGAGGTCCGCGAAGCGCGGCAGCCTGTCCCCCAGCAGCCCCGCGATCAGGAGCACCGCATCCGCCTGCATGGCAGCGGTCTCCCGCAGCTGCCGCTCGTCGATGACGAAGTCCTTCCGCAGGACGGGAAGGGGGACAGCGGTCCGGGCCCGCCGCAGGTGCTCCGGATCCCCCCGGAAGAAGAAGGGCTCCGTGAGGACGGAGAGCGCGATGCACCCCCCGGCGGCGAGCTCCCGCGCAATCCTCTCCACGCCGGCAGGGCGGCGGAGGGGCCCGGCTGACGGGGAGGCGAATTTGATCTCTGCGATCACGGCATTCTTCCCCTGCACGGAGAGGATCGCCTCTCTGAGGCTCCGCCGCGGGGATCCCTCTGCGGTCTCCCCGAACTCCGGCAGACCCCCGATCCGCGCCTCCGTCCGCCGCACGATCTCGTCGAGGATCATGCAGCCTCCCGGGTCCTGTCGATCAGGTGGTGCAGTTTGGCCAGGGCTGCACCGGAGTCTATCGATGCCTGCGCCGAACGGATGCCGCACCCGAGGTCCCTCTCCACCCCGCCCACGTAAATCGCCGCACCGGCGTTGGCGAGCACGATGTCCCGCGCCGCCCCACGCTCCCCCTCCAGCACCTCGAGCAGGATACGGGCGTTCTCCGCGGCTCCGCCGCCCCGGATATCCTCGACCTTCGCCTCCCGGAGACCGTACCGCCCGCAGTGGAGGGAGTAGTCGCGTATCGCCCCGTGGTCGAGCTCCGATACCGTCGTCCCCCCCTCCGTCGTGATCTCGTCCAGCCCGCCGCCGTGGACGACCATGGCCCTCTGCACCCCGAGGCGGCGCAGGACGACGGCCATCCTGTGGACCAGGTCCGGACGGTATACGCCGAGCAGCTGCGCCTCCGCCCCCGCAGGGTTGATCAGCGGCCCCAGCAGGTTGAAGACCGTGCGGATGCCGATCTCCCGCCGCACCGGGGCGGCGTGGCGCATCGCCGGGTGGTAATCGGGCGCGAACAGGAACCCGATGCGGATGGCTTCGACGATCGCCTCCATCTGCCGGGGAGGGAGATCGATGCGGATCCCCAGCGCCTCCAGCACGTCCGCCGATCCGCAGCGGCTGCTGATGCTGCGGTTGCCGTGCTTCACGATGGGGACGCCGCCTCCGGCGGCAACAAAAGCGGCGGTGGTGCTGATGTTGAAGGTATGGGAGTGATCCCCGCCGGTGCCGCAGGTATCCACGAGCATGCCGCTCACCTTCGGTCGGATCCGCACCGCGTGCTCCCGGAGGACCCGCGCGAAGGCTGCAATCTCCCGGCTCGTCTCTCCCTTCATCTGGAGGGCGGTCAGAAGGCTCGCGAGCTCGGCAGGCGACGTCTCCCCCCGCATCACGGAGCGCATCGCCCCTTCCGCCTCGCTCTCCGAGAGGTGGTTCCCCGCGACGAGGCGGGAGATGACGGGGGCAAGCGTCATGGCCTTCCCTCTCCGGTGAGGAAGTTCCGCACGAGCGCGTCTCCTTCCTCCGACAGGATGCTCTCCGGATGGAACTGGATCCCCTCGATGGGATAGCGGCGGTGGCGCACGCCCATCACGCAGCCGTCGTCCGGGCTGACGGCGGTCACCCGCAGCGAATCGGGCATCCCCTCCCGCTCTGCTGCGAGGGAGTGGTATCGCGTGGCGACGAAGGGGTTCTTCACCCCCGAGAAGATGCCGCGTCCGTCGTGGTGGATCCTGCTGGTCTTGCCGTGCATGAGGCGGGACGCCCTCGTCACCTCTCCCCCGAAGGCATGGTAGATCGCCTGGTGGCCCAGGCAGACCCCCAGCGTGGGAATGGTGCGGCTCAGGCGATCGAGAATGTCCAGGCAGACTCCGGCATCCTCGGGACGGCCGGGGCCCGGTGAGAGGATGATTCTGTCGCACGCGATCTTCTCCACCTGCTCGAAGGGCGTATCGTTCGGGATCACGATGGGGCGGGCTCCGAGCGTACCGACCTGCTGGTAGAGGTTGAAGGTGAAGCTGTCGTAGCAGTCGACGATGAGCACCCTCACGCGGATCCCCCCGCCATCTGGATCGCGTCCAGCATCCCCTGTGCCTTGTTCTCCGTCTCGCGCCACTCGTTCTCGGGAACGGAATCGGCCACGATCCCCGCGCCGACCTGGATCCGGGCTCTCCCCTGACAGGCCAGGATCGTGCGGATCGCGATGGCGAACTCCAGGTTCCGATCGAACCCCATGTAGCCGACGGCACCGGCATACAGCCCCCGCCGCCCCGGCTCCACCTCATCGATGATCTGCATGGCGCGGACCTTCGGCGCGCCGGAGACCGTTCCTGCAGGGAAACAGGACTTCAGAGCATCGATGGCGTCGAGATTGTCCCGCAGGGTGCCGTGGACCGTGGAGACGATGTGCTGGACGTGGGAGAACTTCTCGATGCCCATGAACTCCTCGACCTGCACGGATCCGAACCTGCAGACCCTCCCGAGGTCGTTCCTGGCCAGATCCACGAGCATCGTGTGCTCCGCCCGCTCCTTCTCGTCGGACAGCAGGTCCCCGGCGAGCCGCCGGTCCTCCTCCTCGCTGCCGCCCCGCGGGCGCGTGCCGGCGATGGGGACGGTCGTCACCCTCCGCTTCTCCACCCGAACGAGCATCTCGGGGCTCGATCCGATCACCTTCAGGTCGCCGAAGTCGAGGTAATACATGTAGGGGCTCGGATTCAGCGTGCGCAGCGTGCGGTAGACGGCGAATGGATCTGCCCCCAGATCGCACTCCATCCGCCGCGAGACGACGCACTGGAAGATGTCGCCGGCGCGGATATGCTCCTTCACTCGGTCGACGATCCGTCCGAACTCCGCCCGGGACAGGTTCGACGAACACCGCAGGGGACCGCCGCTCCCGCGGGGCCGCTGCCCGGAACGCTCCACGCTCCCGCCCATCGCCGCGAACTCCCCGTAGATGGAGAGGATCTTCGACCTGCACGCCTCGTACTCTCCCAGGAAGTCGGTGTCGTAGGTCAGGAGCGGGCTGCTGAATATGAACAGCCTCCTGTCCCTGTGGTCGAAGACCACGCAGTCCCGCGTCAGCATGAACTGAGCGGTCGGCGAACCGTCCCCGTCCCCGCCTCGCGGCAGCATGCGCCCGTAGAGGTCGTATACGAGATCGTAGGCGAAGTACCCCACCAGACCGCCAAAGAACCGCGGCGCCTTGAGATTGATGTAGGTGAACCGCTGGAGGATCGACCGCACCTGATCGATGGGGGTCTCCCCCTCGGGCGCTTCCGCGATGGATACAAAAGGTTCGTTTCCGGAGAGGTGCACCGAGCCGTCGATCGTCACGACGAGCTCCGGGTTCAATCCCAGGAAGGAGTAGCGGGCAATCTTTGCGCTGCCTTCCATGGACTCCAGGAGGTATCCCCGGTCCTGCCGGAGGCGGGTACAGGCGTCGATGGGGGACACATCGGGAAGAGGCACCTCCAGGCAGAGGGGTATCACCAGCGGCTTCGCCTGGTGCTCGACGGCTGCGAGATACTCCTCCGCTCCCAGATTCAGCCTGATCTCCCCGTCATCTCCAGTCTTTTCCACGTTCCCACCTGCCTGTGCGACCCGCGTTTCCCGGGGTTCGGCGCGTCCGAGACGCCCACGCCGAATCCGCGGGCCGGGGCGTGCGTCCGGACTCCGGACCGGCGCCTGGTGCATCATTTATGGTATACGTTGGACACATATATACATTTTTGTATACCCTTGATTGTCACAGTATACCATTTTGAAGATCCCGGCCGAACCCGCTCCTTCCTCCTGCCGTGCGGCGGGTGCTCCCGCCGTCTCCGCCCCCTGCCGGCGCGCAGCCGTCCCGCCGGTTCAGCCGCCGTGCAACCTCGGTGCCGATCGTCTCCCCCGAACGAAGACCCCCCCCGCTTCCGGGATGTGAATGCCGGCGCCGGACGAATCGCCCGGGGAGCACGGATACGCAGGCGAACCGCCGCGGGGCCGCGGATTCTCGTGCGAGATCAAAGGAAATGGTTAAATGATGTCCTACCCCCTTTTATATTGGCATATTCTGGTTCATGAGGGATGCAATGGAGAGAAACATCCGCGTAGAGTCGATCGACCAGACACCACTGGAGAAGCGCAGGATCGAACTGGTGGAACGGAAAGGCATCGGTCACCCCGACAGCATCGCCGATGGTGTTGCGGAGTCGGTCAGCCGGGCGCTGAGCAAGGCGTACATCCAGGAGTGCGGCGGCGTTCTGCATCACAACACGGATCAGGGGGAGGTGATCGGCGGCGAGACCATCCCCGCATTCGGCGGGGGCAAGGTGATCCGCCCGATCTTCGTGCTCGTCATCGGTCGGGCGACGAAGTCGTTCAACGGCGTGGACATCCCCACGGACGCCATCGCCCTCCGTGCAGCCCGCGACTATCTCCGCACCACCCTCACCAACCTCGATCTGGAGAGCGACGTGATCGTCGACGTCCGCATGGGGGTGGGCTCGACCGACCTCCGCGAGGTCTTCCGAACCTGCGGTGGGCAGGTCCCCCGCGCGAACGACACCTCCTTCGGGGTGGGGCATGCCCCGTTCAGCGAGACCGAGCTGATCGTGAAGAACGTCTCGGACTACGTCGACGACTACCTGCGCCCGCGGTATCCGATCTACGGGCACGATATGAAGTTCATGGGGCTGCGGGACGGAGACACCATCACCCTGACGGTGGCATGCGCCATGGTGGACCGTTTCTGCTCCGACATCAAAGAGTACATCGAGATGCGGGATCTCCTGCAGGAGCAGATCGAGAGCGTGGCCCGCAAGTACACGGACAGGCGGGTGATCGTGCAGGTGAACACGGCTGACAACCTCAACGAGAAGAGCATCTTCCTGACGGTCACCGGGACCTCCGCGGAGATGGGGGACGACGGCTCCGTCGGGCGGGGAAACCGCTGTAATGGTCTCATCACCCCCAACCGCCCGATGAGCATGGAGGCGGTCAGCGGCAAGAACCCGATCAACCACATCGGGAAGATCTACAACCTGCTCGCGACGGACGTGGCCTCGCGGTGCGTGCAGCGCGTGGACGGGATCGAGGAGATCTACGTTCGGTTCCTCTCCCAGATCGGGAATCCCATCGACCATCCCCTGACGGCGAGCATCCAGGTGCTCCCGAAGGCGGGCGCGGATATCCGGACCATGAACCACGAGATCGAGGGCATCGTGGACGATGCCCTCGAGAACATCACCAGAATCACGGAGAAGGTAATCAGAGGTGAACTCAAGACCTTCTGATCGGGTGCGGCTGGCAATCCCCAACAAAGGGAGGATCGCCGAGCCGACGCGAACCCTGATCGAGCACAGCGGGCTTCACGTGGTGGAGGGGAGCGAACGGCGGCTGATCGCCCGCACGCGTGACTCGCGGGTGGAGATCCTCTTCGCGCGTCCCATCGACATCCCCGGCTACGTCGCCACCGGTGTTGCGGACATGGGGATCACCGGTCACGACATGGTGGTCGAGCGGCAGGCGGCGGTCGAGGAGATCCTGGATCTCCAGTTCGGCAGGGCGGATGTCGTGCTGGCGGTGCCGGACGAGTCCGGGGTCGCCAGGGTGGAGCAGCTGAACGGCGCCCGGATCGCGACCGAGTTCCCCGTCATCACCGAGGGTTTCTTCAAACAGCACGGGCTATCGGTCAGCATCGTCCCGGTCGGGGGGGCCTGCGAGGCGGCGCCCCAGCTCGGGATCGCGGACGCGATCGTGGATCTGACCAGTTCAGGGAGCACCCTCCGCATGAACCGCCTCCACGTCCTGGCAGAGATCCTCTCCACCAGCACACGCCTGATCGCAAACCCCGTCTCCCTCGCGGAGAAGGAGGAGAGGGTGGGCGAGATCTGCCTGGCGCTGGAGAGTGTCATCCGCGCCCGCGGGCAGCGCTACGTGATGATGAACGTCCGCAGGGACGATCTTCCCGGGGTGGAGGCGGTGCTGCCGAGTCTCTCCGGGCCGACCGTGATGGAAGTGGCGGCGAGCGAGAACCTGGTCGCCGTCCATGCGGTGGTGGGCGAGGAGCGGATCTACAGCCTGATCAACCAGCTCAAGCGTGCGGGGGCCAGGGACATCCTGGTGATGCCCATCGAACGCATGGTGCGCTGACATGCCATTCACTCTCTTTCCGGCGGTGGATATCCTCGGGGGGCGGTGCGTCCAGCTTCGCCAGGGGGAGCGCGAGAGCCAGAGGAACTACGGAGAACCGCTCCGCTGCGCCCACAGGTGGCTGAACGAAGGTGCGGAGGCCCTGCACGTGGTCAACCTGGACGGTGCGTTCGGAGAGTCGCGGGCCAATGCCGAGCTGATCCGCCTGCTGGTCCAGGAGACGGATGTCACTATCCAGCTGGGCGGCGGGATCCGCTCGGTTGCCGATGCGGCGGCATGGCTGGAGCTCGGGGTTTCAAGGGTGATCCTGGGAACGCTGGCGGTGCGGGAGCCCGAGTGCATCCAGGCTCTCGCCGCCGAGTTCGGTCCCGAGCGGGTGATGGCCGGTGTCGACGTTCGCGGCGGGCAGATCGTGGTGAACGGCTGGAGGGAGCCGGCGGGGGACTACCTCGTCTGGGCGAACCGTTTCGAGGAGCTGGGAGCCGGATCCCTCCTCTTCACCAACGTGGACGTCGAGGGGCTGGAGGAGGGGATCCAGCTGCCGCCGCTCGTCGCCCTCCTGGAGTCCACGGCGCTGCCCGTGGTTGCCGCCGGCGGCATCTCCAGCACCGACGATGTGCGGGCGCTGCGGGACCTGGGGGCGAGCGGCGCCGTGCTGGGCTCCGCCCTGTACAGCGGGAAGATCTCGTTGAAGGATGCATTGGAGGCTGCCGGATGAGAAAGGGGACGGTACAGCGGAAGACGGGCGAGACCGATATCGAGGTGATCCTGGATCTGGACGGGGGCAAGACCTCGGTCAGGACGGGGCTGCCGTTCATGGATCACATGCTCACGTCGATGAGCCGCCACGGCGGATTCTCGCTCACGGTAAAGGCGAAGGGGGATCTGGAGGTGGACAGTCACCACCTGGTGGAGGATCTGGGGATCGCTCTGGGAACGGCGATCAAACAGGCGGTCGGCGACGGGAGAGGGATCCGGCGGTTCGCCCATGCCCTCATCCCCATGGACGAGGCGCTCGCCCAGGTGGCGATCGACTGCAGCGGGCGGGGCTACCTGGTCTTCCGCGGAGAGTTCGGGATGCCCCAGGTCGGGGGCATCCCGCCCGATCTCTTTGAGCACTTCTTCTACAGCTGCTGCATCCACGCGGGGGTGACGGCGCATATCGCCTTCAGCGGGAGCAACGACCACCACACCTGCGAGGCGATCTTCAAGGCGTTCGGGATCGCTCTCGGAGAGGCGACGGCGGTGCTGCCGGGGCGATCCGAGATCCCGAGCACCAAGGGCGTGCTCTGATGCATATATCCCTCCGTCTTTTTTGTGGTCGGGCGGGACGGCATCCCGTGGGATGAACTCCTCACACGCATGCACCCGTGAGCAGGCTGATGGCCGGAGAGGGTTGATCGAAGCGCTTTTCCGGGCCGTCTCCCCATGCCATCGGTACAGAATGGCGGGAAGGGGCTACAAGATCCCTCTTCCGCGCCCGCTGGTGCATTGTGGCCGGGCATAATGCCGTATCGGGGAACCCCCAGAACCAGGTCTATCGCTGCTTTCGGGGCGGGGTATGGGGGGAGAGGGGTGCGCCCTCTTCCTCGTTCGCCGCTCACCCCCGCGGTACGCTATCCTTGAGAGGAGAACCACGCGATCCCTCTCTTCAGAATCTCTACTATTATCCGGTATACGATCGAACTTCTACGCTCATGGGAGAATACCGACTTGACCCCGAATCCAGCTCCGATCCTGAGTTCCCACTATCGGCCCGATCGCAACAGAATGGGGAGGGGGTTTCAAAGGGGGAGGGGGACGCGTCCCCTCCCCTTTTGTTGCGATGGGGCCTGTAGAATCCTTGAGCATGAATATGGAGATCCAAGTCCGACCACCTACACCGGAACTCAGGACGCTCAACCTGGGAGAGGGGAACAAACCTCCTCCATCGCATCCAAAAATCCCTATCGGAGTTGGGATGGGACAACGGAGAAGGGGGGCCACGGCAGATGGGTCATGGGGCTGCATCGTCGCATCCGCATATTGGGCCGAAGGAAGCCATCCCATGAGGTCATGTCGTCCCTCGTGCGGGAGATGGCGGCAGGTTCGTGGGAGAGTCTCCGCCTCCTCAGGCGGTGCCGCCCCCAGACGATCGCCGCCAGAAGCCGGTGCGGCGAGAAATCCAGTTGCCGCTGCTCAATCCCGCTGGCGCTGGAAGGGCGTTTGCGGGGGATCAACCAGAATCGGGCTCGGTGTCGCTCCAGAAGCGGCAGGACGAGCAGGGTGGGTCAGGAGATGGATTCTATGGAAGAATGTCGCCCAGGAAGAGGCAGCCTGTTCGCAAGATGCGCTGTAACCGGGAATAAGAGAAAAAGGATGCTTACGCGGACTTGGCCGCGAGCTCGACATCCTCTTCCTTGATCGTCTTTCGGCCAGCGTGCTGGGCGAGACGGTTGGCCTCCTTCGTCAGGTTGGCGATGTACGCCTCGGCCTTCGTCACGAGTGCGGAAGCGGCATCGCTCCCGACCCTCTCAGCACCGTTCTTCTTCGCGATTCGTACAACCGCTGCAATAGGTAGATCTGCCATTTAACCACCTCAAAACAAGGTATATCAATTAGTATAAATACCTTTCGTCGTTTCCTCGATAATTTAGGATTCTATCACACGATAGAGCAACATATGGGCACAGGATCGTGGAAGGAACGAAATTTGTCGTTGAAAAATTCCGGGCCCTTTTCACGGCTTTTTCTAAGTAACAGCAGCAAAATGAAGATATTTATGTTTTGGCCAGTGATGCTGCGAGCAATAGGGCATTCCTGTAGTCCGGCGAGGCGCGCGAGGTATCGACAAAAATTCTGTCGATATTCACCACGGGCGCCCCGTGCCCCTTCCCCCCGCCGAGGAAGGTGAGGGTGCGGAAGATGAGGTTCCCGCTGATCCCGTCGGGGGCGATGATCAGCCCGCACTCCCCGATCGCATCTTCGATCAGGATCTCCCAGGGTTCCGCCTGAGCCAGGCGGGCGACAAGTTCGGCGTCCGCCAGGCTCCGATCGACGGCGGGATGCCGCCCGGCATCCCCGTACCGCCCGCCGGCGAGCACGGCGACCCGCTCGGTCAGCCCGAACCTCCGCGCAATCTCCTTGCCCTTCTCGATCAGCTCGAGCTTGCCCGCGACCGTCCACCCCTCGTCCACCCCGACCGGCGCCAGCAGGAACCGCTTTCCCGCCGCGGTCTCCAGCAGGGCGACGCGGGAGAGGTGATCGACCCCGCATGCACGTTTCAGCGCTCGCAGCGTGGCGTTTGCCGGCAGAGTGCCGCGGACAGCCGCGTGTATCCTCCCCTCGACCAGATCCAGCACGAGTTCCTCTTCCGGGTTCTCGCTCCGCAACAGCGGAACGTCCTCGGCGGCCTGAAAATTCTCCGGGCAGTAGCAGACCACGTCCAGCCGGTCCAGCACGGACCGCACGCTGGACAGAACCTTCTCCGGTTCGGTGAGAACGCCGATTCCCACGATCATGGCAGAGCAGCACCCGCCCTGGTGAAGAGCCGCATGATTCCATCCTTCTCCAGATCGAATACGGAGGTCGCCCGTCCGCGGTACCGGATCGTGAGGTTTCTGCTCCCGTCCACCCTGCCGATGGGGCGGGCGGTGATACCGACGCCGGCAAACCGCCTGCAGACCTCCTCCACGTGCTCGTCCCGGGCGGTGAGCACGAACCCCATGCCGGGGTACATGCGCACCCAGTGCTCGAAGGTGATCCCGTGCCTGGCGAGATCCGGGCGGGGGATCGCGTCGATCTCGATCACGGCGCCCTTGTTGCTCACCTCGAGCAGCATGCCCAGGGTGCCGAGGACGCCGGGGTTGCTGATATCCTTGCCCGCCGTCAGCAGGTGCTCCTCCCCCAGCCTCTGGAGGAGCCCGATCTGCGCCCGCACCTGGTCGGGCGGCTTCATCGTCACGGAGTCCCAGTTCAGGGCACAGGAGGGGTGAACCCTGCCCCCCAGGTCGACGGCGGCGATCACCCGATCGCCGTCCCGGGCGGTGCTGCTGTAGATGATCGAATCCAGCCGGGCCGAACCCAGAATCGCCACATCGATGACGCTGTAGGGGGTATCGGGATGGAGATGCCCGCCAACGATGGGGACCCCGAACTGAGCCGAGGCCTCCAGCATCCCGCGGGTGACCATCTCCCGGATCCGCTCGTCGGATGCCGAGAGGACGTCCACGACCGCGATCGGTCTGCCGCCCATGGCGGCGATGTCGTGGATGTTCACGAGAATGGAGCAGTAGCCGGCCCAGACGGGATCGACCTCCATCAGCTGGCTCCAGATCCCGTCGGCCGCGAGGAGGAGAGCTTCGGATCCATGCTCGATTACGGCTGCGTCCTCCCCGAACGAGGCGATAACGTTGACGTCGGGGGAGTCGATCCGCAGCGACTGGATCATCTGGCCGATGGCGTGTTTTCTCGTCACACCGACATACTCCCGCACCGCCTTTGCAACAGAATCAATGGAGCAGTGATCCACCAATATACCACCAAACGTTAGTCCTTTAGGTAATCATCCTTCATGAGAGATAATTTATTTGATTACCGGCCAAACCCTGTATGTGGACTGGGCTGAAGAGTACCGCCCGATTCGGCTGCAGGACGTCGTTGGAAACGGGCCTGCACTGCGGCAGATGGTGGAATGGGCGCAGAACTGGAGCCCGAACAGCAAGCCGCTCCTCCTCTACGGCAAGCCCGGTACGGGCAAGACCTCGAGCGCCCATGCCCTGGCGCACGACATGGGCTGGGACGTGGTCGAGCTGAACGCCAGCGATCAGAGGACGAAGAGCGCAATCGAGCAGATCGCCGGCAGCTCCAGCGTGACGAGGAGTCTGAGCGGAGCGTCCCGCAAGCTGATCCTGCTCGACGAGGCCGATGACCTCCATGGCACTGCCGACCGCGGCGGGGCGAAGGCGATCCTGGATCTCTTCAAGACCACGCGTCAGCCCGTCATCCTCATCGCGAACGATATCTACTCGGTTCCCGCGGAGCTGAAATCCCGCTGCGATCTGATCCAGTTCCGCGCCATCCAGGCACGCTCCATGCTGCCCCGGCTCAAGGCGATCGCCATCCAGAAGAAGGTGCGGTGCTCGGATGCCGCCCTGAAGGAGATCGCCGAGAGCGCCGGCGGGGACATGCGGGCCGGTATCAACATGCTCTACGCCGCCGCCGTAGGGCGGGACAGCATCGCCGACTGCGATATCGCCAGTTCCAGCAAAGACGCGCGATCCTCCATCTTCGACCTCATCAGTTCCGTATTCCACGGGCGGAGGGATGCGGACCTGATCCAGCAGTCCCGCGAGATTGACGAGACGCCGGACGTGATCGAGCAATGGGTCGAGGGGAACCTGGAGCAGCTGCGCGATCGGGGCGCGCTCGGGCGCGCCTACCGATACCTCTCCCGTGCCGACGAGCTGATCGGGCTCACCCTGCGGCGGCAGTACTACATCCTGTGGCGGTACGCCAGCGCCATTATGCTCTTCGGGACGTCGCTTGCGGCGGGCGGACAGGGCATCCACTCGCGGATCCAGCCTCCTGCCCGCTGGAGAAGGATGGGCACTTCGAAGCGGCAGAAGGCAGTGCGGGGGACCCTGTTCAGGAAGATCGCAGAGCGGGCGCACATCCCGCAGGGCATCCTCCGCGAACGCTACCTCACCCCCCTGACGCTCCTGATCGAGAGGAGCCCCGAAGGGTTCGCCGCATCCCTGGACCTGGATGCGGACGAGCTGAACTTCTTCCTGAACGACAGGACGCGGGCAGCGGCGATCGTCAAGGGGATCGCCGGAACGACCCGCGCCGGGGAGAGGGCAAAGGCTCCCGAGAAGCAGAAAGAGGAGAAGAAGGCGCCGGCGAAGAGTCAGTCTTCCCTGTTCGACGGGTTCTGACGGCGGTGGTAGCGGTGGAGCAGCACGCCGCAGTCCACCCGTTCGCCGCCGTCGGCGTAGGTCTCGAATCCGAGATGGTAGACCAAAAGATCGCTGTCGACGTCCCGGGCAAGGGCGATCATCGGCGGAACCATCTCGATGCCCGGGCGGATGGAGTAGAGGAGCTCCGCCCCGCGGTAGAGCTCCCGGCGGGGGCTGAACACGTCGTCCACGCAGGTCGGCAGCCCTTCGTGCGGCGGGATGGAGCGGATATCGGTGCAGAGGATGCGGACGCCCCGCTCCGCGCAGAGGAGTGCGGCGGTGACGTTCCTGCCCGCGCCGATCTCGACGGCGCTGCGGTAATTCCTGCTTATATAATCGCCGATCAGGAACTCAATACGTTTATAGGGGCGCATTACTAACCGTATGATGATGGGCATCAAAATGCTTTGGGACACCACGGCCGCTCCCGGGCTGGCGCTGCCGGTCGCCAGGACCGTCGCGGCCATGGTCGATATGCCCGTTTTCGTGGAGGAGAACCGCCTCCTGCTGAACGGATATGACAACGACAGAAAGCAGTACGATGCCCGGGCGATCCTGGATCGGCTTTTTCTGCAGAAGCGCCGCCTGAAGACGGACGATCCGCTCCTCCTGGTGGTGCAGCACGACCTCTTCGACCAGGGGTCCGACTTCGTCTTCGGACTGGCACGCGCATCGGCGGGTACGGCCGTCGTCTCGGCGCTGCGGCTGGACAACCGCTACTACGGGCGGGTGGAGTCCGATCCCGATCTGGTGGAGCGGATCGCCAAAGAGAGCGCCCACGAGATCGGGCACCTGGAAGGGCTGGACCACTGCGCTGATCCCGAGTGCATCATGTTCCCCCCGAGGACCCTGGACGAACTGGACCGCAAGCGGAAGGTGTTCTGCCACCCCTGCCGGGAGCGGCTCGCAGGGCTGCGGCGGAGACGGATCCGCGCCCCATGACGGAGGCGGGACCCGGCGGGGAATCCGCGTGGATCCCCCGGAGGACAGCAGGACCGGATGGCGCGATCGCCCCGCCTACAGCCGGAAGGACTTCGCGCCTTTCAGGACTTCCAGACAGACGTCGAAGTTCCTCACGCTGTGCGTGAGGGCGCCCATGCTGATGACGTCCACGTCCAGGCGGGCGAACCTGTCGAAGTTGGACGCGTCGATGCCGCCGGAGACTTCGAGCACGATCCGCCGCCGGAGGTCCCGCTGCCCGAGGTCCGCGATCGTCCTCTCCACCGCTTCCGGGGGCATATTGTCGAGCATCACGATATCGGCGCCGGCGAGGGCGGCGGAGACTGCCTCTTCGGGCTGATTCACCTCCACCTCGACTTTCCTGTAGAGGGATGCTCTCTTCGCTCTCCGCACCGCCTCCTCGAGGGGCAGGATCGCCAGATGGGTGTCCTTGATCAGGATCGCGTCCGAGAGGGAGATGCGGTGGGGCTCTCCGCCGCCCAGAACGACCGCCTTCTTGTCGAGGATCCGCAGCCCCGGGCACGTCTTCCGGGTGGCCGCCACCCGCACCCGCGGGTTGAGCGCCCGCGCCCGCTCGACGAAGCGGTGCGTCTCCGTGGCGATGCCGCTCATCCTCCCGATCAGGTTCAGCGCGGTCCTCTCCACGAGAAAGATGGCTGCCGCGTCCCCCGACAATTCCAGCAGCGGCTGGTCCGCGGAGACTTCGCTCCCGTCCGGGCAGGTCCGCTGCACCTCGACGCCGAAGTGGGAGAAGAGCGCTGCAGACTCCTCCGTGCCCGCGACGATCCCCTTCTGCCGCGCGAGGATCGCTGCCCTGATCGGCCTCCCGCGGACGAGAACCTCGGAGGTGACGTCGCCGGCCGGTGCATCCTCGGCGATGAAGCGCAGGAGGTCGTCGATGGGGATCATGGTCATCGGCTTACGGACACCATGCGCTCGATCGCCCCGCGAGCGCGGTCCATGACCTCGCGGGGGAGCGTGACCTCGAAGACCTCATCGCGGAGCGAGCGGCGCAGATCCTCGAGCGTGGTCTTCTTCATGTCGTAGCAGATCGCCCCCTCCTTGGCGACGAAGGTCCTGTCGGGGAAGAGCGTCCGCAGCCGGTACGTCATCTCCCGCTCGGTGAAGACGGACCACACCTCGTGCATGCGGGCGAGGCGGGTCATGCCTCCCGTCGACGCGACGTAGTCGGAGAGTGCCTGGACCGCGGGATCGCACTCCGGGTGGCAGACGATCGTCCGCCCTGCAGCCCGCGCCTCCCCGACATCCTCCACCGTGAACTGCGTGTGGACATAGCAGTGCCCTCCGGGGGGGATGGGGATGATCCGCTTCTCCGGAACCTGTTTCTGCACGTAGGCGGCGAGGTTCGCATCCGGCGCAAAGATCACGTCCCGCGCTTCCAGCGACCGCACGACCGCCACCGCATTGGCGGAGGTGCAGGTCACGTCCGCGAGCGCCTTCGCCTCGGCGGTGCTGTTCACGTAGACGACGACCGCGGCTTCCGGAAACGCAGCTCTCGCCTCCCGGAGCATCTCCGCCGTGAGCATGTGGGCGAGGGGGCAGGTTGCCTCCCGCACCGGAATGAGCACCTTCCTGTCGGGATTGAGAATCTTGGCGGTCTCCGCCATGAAATCGACCCCGCAGACGACCAGGATGTCTGCGGTCGCCTCCCGTGCACGGATCGCGAGCTCCAGACTGTCGCCCACCACATCGGCGTTCTCCTGGATCTCGGGGAGCTGATAGTTGTGGGCGAGCACGACGGCTCTTTTGGCCTTCTTCAGATCCTGTATCTCCGTATCCATGGTCAGATCCCGGTCCCGCGCTCAGGTTCCCACGACGAGGGGCTCATCCAGATTCTTCAGGAGCGTGAGGATGGAGAGGGCGGCCATATAGCTGGTGGCGGGATTCTCGGGGCTCGGCACGTTGTTCACCCGGATGTAGATGTCGCCGAATTCGCCCTCGGCGAAGATCTCGTGGATGTTGCGCTCCACCGCGGGATCCACCCATATCTCGACTTCCGCCTGCCGCCCGGCGGCAAGACCCAGCGCCACGGCCACGTTGATGTTTCTTGGAAACTGGCGGATGCAGTCGTTGGCGGTGCCTTTGAAGATCAGCATCCGTTCGCCGGCATCGATCCGGAGCGACTGCGGGCTCTTGGTCGTGCGGAGAAGGAGCCGCCGCAGGTTCGAGATCTGCCCGATCTTGAGGTTGTCGAGGCCGACGATCGCGCCGCTCGGGATGCGGACCCTCCGCCCGCACCTGCGGGCGGTCTCCGCCAGGCGCTCTGCATACTCCGCATCCGCAAGGGCGCCGACGGAGAGGATGACGATATCCTTGCCGTGCTCCAGCACCCTCTCGCCGTAGCACCGCACGGCCCCGACGGACGCGGCCTCTACAACGATGTCGAACTCCCCCGATACAAACGACTCGAAGTCCCGGAAGGCTGTGCCCCCGTACCGGGCAGCGAGATCGCGCGCTCTCTCCTCCACCTTGTCATAGAGCGCAGCAATCTCGAAGCCATCCTGGTGCTGGGCGATGATCTGCCCGACGTTGCCGCATCCGAGCAACCCAACCCGTTTCATTCAAGCTCACTCGTATCCCGGTAAAAATCACCGTCTCTCCCGCACGAGAGAAGAACTGGATCAGTCATTTCCCGTACGAATAGTAAAAACTTTTGGAGTTGCGAGAAACGGGCCGCACCACGACGGACAGAAGGCGTTTTCAGCTGCACGACGCCCGCCGGGGATCGCTTCCGGATGTAGGGGGTTTTCGCGGTGGTGCAGGGGCATGCGCCGTGCGGATGCCCCCGGGCTGTCCCCGCGTGGCTGCGGCCTGAAGCATAGGGATATATCCCCGCGGGGATATATCCTCTACGATATGCCAGAGGAGGACGTCAACGAGCAGATCGAGAGGGGGTTTGCGCTCATCCAGCAGAAGATCGAAGATCTCGAGGGGAGGAAGGAGGAGTATTCGCGGGAGCTCCAGGGGAAGGATTCTCTCCTGCTCGAGAGAATGGCAACGCTGGCCGTTCCCGTGGTGCGGCGGATCGGCATCAACATGCTGGACAGGGGAAAAGTGGATCAAAAGGGGGAGATCTACGACGCGCAGTACCACAGGCAGAAGATGATCGTCCTCGGCAAGGTCGAGCCGGACACCTACCGTCCGGACGATGCCACCAGGAAGATCCAGGACCAGTTCTGCGTTCTCGGAGAGGACGGCCATCTCTACGAAGTGATGTACAGTTCCGACGGGTTTCGCATCGACTCCTACCTGAATCCCATCGCACCGGCAGACGTGCTCGCCATCTACGGTGTCGAGATCATGTTCATGCTCTACCGTGCCATGAACGACTATCTCGAGGGGCAGCGGGACCTCGTGGACTGTCTGGGGCAGACGCTGGCGTTCCTCCGGATGAGTCAGAAGAAGTGACCCGCCACGGTCCCCCCCATCCTCCGTCGCCCCGATTCCCGCCGCCGCACCGGGAGATGTCCCGCATCGCTCCCGGGATCCAGCAGGGCGGTTTCACCCCCGTGCAGCGCCGTCCCCATCGAACCCGGATGCCGGGTCTGTCCTGATGAGAGTCCCCCGGAAAATTTGGTTGCCGCCGCCATGCCCGCGGACCGGATGCCATCTTCCGCCGGATGATCCGGGCACCGGGTGGTTCTCCCCCTGTGCTCCCCCTCCCCCACCACGAATCCGAAGGGTTACTATCCGGAGGCCGCATTCATGCTCATGACTGCGGGTTTCGAACTGTATCGCGAACGGGGGATGGCGCAGGCATGGGGGGTGAGGGGAGCGCACGCCCCTCCCGGTGCGATGGGGGCGGGGACGGGTGCGGACTGAACCGCCATCCCGGGCATGACCCGCCCTCAAGGCCTCGCGCCGCAGGGTATCGGGCTGTGCCGTGATCGTGCAGGACCCGGCTGAACCAACGGAAATCCGGATCACAATCGTGGATGAGAGAATCCGGCTCTTGAGAAGATCTCTCCGATGTCCTGCTGCATGGACATCGCGGACAACTTATCGACGATCGGGATCCTCCCCGCAGCCCTGCAAGAGCTGCCCACCCCCGGGGAGGGGGAATCGTGCGATACGCCTTTATCGGATGCTGATAGACGGCTCGGAGCCCCTCCGTCGCATGACGGGGCGGCTCCCGCTCCCGGAGACCACCCGAGAGCCGTTCCCATGCTCACGCTCGGGATTTCGGCAGGGCCCAACATTCCCTGCCCAGCCCTACTTCCTCCCGAAGATGGGAATGAGCGGCTGGAGGAGATCCTCTTCCGTCGGTTCCAGCGCGGAGAGGCGATTGGTGTTCATGTACTTCCGTCCCTGCTCGTTCTCGTAGCGTACGACCGCTTTTGCCTCCGAGACCATGTGGGGGAGGGCGAACACGTACCGGGCATCCACGTCCAGCGGGGGTACGTCGAACTCCACATCCAGCGGCACGAGCGCCACGTGGATGTTGACCGCCCGTGCGTTGCCGCCGTTGGTCACCGTGACGCCTTTTGCATCGGGATTCAGCCGCGCACTGACATTGGGGAGGTTGGTGGTCTCCTGCATGATGCGGACGGACATGGTCAGGACAGCAAGGAGGATCGCCAGGATGAAACCGATGAAGCCGAGGGGATTGCCGGAGAAGAAAAGCCAGACGGAGACGGCAGTGACGAGAATGAGAAGCATGAAAAGGATCGATTGCAGTCTCTTGCTCATATTCGTCATTCGCTCCGGAGAGATATAAAAAGAGCGGGAGCCCGCACCTGCCTTTTTTCCCGGGAAGGCATTCTCGAAGCCTGCGAGCGTATTCGGGGGTGTTGGGCGCCGGTCCCCGGGATGCAGCCGCCCCGATGCCTCCCGCCGTTTGGGCTGCATCCCCGCATGCGTCGAAGAGACGCCGGCGCGGGATGCGACCCCGCTCCCGAGTCAGAGAGGGGGCAGGCGGGAACCTCACGGTTCCCCCCTGTGCAGCCGATCGCCCCCGGGATGCGGGGCAAACGAGGCTCGATCCTCGACGGCGGGCGGAGTCCCGCCCTGCAAGCGTGTCGAAGGAGAAGAGTGGGCCCGGTGAGATTCGGACTCACGACCTCCCGGTTATCAGCCGGGCGCACCACCTGGCTATGCTACGGGCCCGTTCGCAGCAATGTGCTCTATACCGTTGGACACAGGGTCTCTTATAGATTATGAATGGTCCTCTACCATTACATTAAAAGAGGATGATCGATGTACAGACTCTGTACGTATGGAGACGCGATACCTGCTGGGCAACGAGGCGATTGCCCATGCGTGCCTTGAAGCCGGCGTCGATTTCGCGAGCGGATACCCGGGCACACCGTCGTCGGAGGTGATCGACGCACTGCGGATGCAGAAGGAGCGCACGTTCCACATCGAGTGGTCGGTGAACGAGAAGGTCGCATTCGAGAATGCCCTTGCCGCCGCCTGGTGCGGGCAGCGGGCGCTCTGCACCATGAAGCACGTGGGGCTGAACGTCGCCGCCGATCCGCTGATGACCAGCGCGTACACGGGCGTGACCGGCGGATTCGTGGTGATGAGCGCGGACGACCCCTTCGCCCACAGCTCCCAGAACGAGCAGGACAGCCGCTGCTACGCGAAATTCGCGCAGATTCCCTGCCTCGACCCGGCAAACCCGCAGGAGGCCCACGATATGGCCGCCGATGCGTTCGCTCTCTCCGAGGAGCTCCGGCTGCCGGTCCTCTTCCGCCCCACAACGCGCATCTGCCACTCGAAGAGCGACGTCGCGCTCGGCGACGTGAGCGGGGAGCACCGGAAGGGGTCGTTCCAGAGGGATCCTCGGCAGTACGTGGTGATCCCCGCCCACACTCGCGCACTCCATCAGAAGCTGGTCGAGAAGCAGCCGCAGGTGAGGCAGGCGCTGGCGGACCGCGGATACAACCGCTGCATCGTCCGCGGGAAGACCGCCGTGATCGCGAGCGGGATCGCTGCTGCCTACGTCCAGGAGGTGCTTCCCGACGACGTCTCCTTCCTGCAGATCGGCGCCTACCCGATCGATCCCGAGTGGCTCCGGGGGTTCGTCGAACGGCACGACGATGTGCTGGTGGTCGAGGAGCTGCACCCTGTCGTGGAGGAGGAGGTGCGGCAGGTCGCCGGCGCGGTTCCCGTGCACGGCAAGATGGACGGCGCCGTCCCCTATACCGGGGAGCTCTCCCCGGCGGCGGTGGCGGCGATCCTGGCGAGGCGGGGCTACATCCGATCCCCGCCCTTCCCGGAGGCCGCCGCACCGCCGGCTCCCGACGTCCCGCCGCGCCCGCCGATCCTGTGTGCGGGGTGCATGCATCGCGCCACCTTCCACGCGATCCGCAGGGTCTTCCGCGACGCGATCTACCCGAGCGATATCGGTTGCTACACCCTGGGTCTCCAGCTGGGCGCCGTCGACACCACCATCTGCATGGGGGCGTCGATCAGCGTTGGTTCGGGGATGAACCTCAGCGGTGAACCCCGCGACGTGGTCTGCACCATCGGGGATTCGACGTTTCTCCACGCGGGGATCCCGGCGCTCCTCAATGCCGTCTACAGCGGGGCGAACATGACGGTGGTGATCCTGGACAACCGCATCACGGCGATGACCGGGCACCAGCCGAACCCGGTGACGGGAGTCACCGCGATGGGCGAGGATCGCGTGCCGGTCTCGCTCGATGCGATCTGCAGGGCATGCGGTGTCTCCTTCGTGGAGACGGTGGACCCTTACGATCTCACGGCGACGATGGACGTGCTGAAGCAGGCGAAGGCGAGATCGGGCGTGAAGGTGGTCATCGCCCGCCAGCCGTGCGTGATCTCCGCCCGCCGGAGCGGCATACAGCGGAAGCCGTATGCGGTGCAGGAAGACCTCTGCAGCGGCTGCCGGGTCTGTGTCCGTTTCGGGTGCCCCGCGATCGAGTTCGTCGGCGGGAAGGCCTCCATCACGGAACTCTGCGGGGGGTGCGGGGTCTGCGCCGATCTCTGCCCCGCGGGCGCCATCGGGAGGGAGGGGCGGCGATGAGGGGGAGCTTCGACATCCTGATCGTGGGCGTCGGCGGGCAGGGGATCATCCTCACATCCAACATCCTGGGCGAGGCCTGCCTGCTTGAGGGGCGGCACGTCAAGGGGGCGGAGACGCATGGCATGGCCCAGCGCGGGGGATCGGTGGAGAGCCATATCCGCATCGACGGTGTATACGGCCCCCTGATCCCGCCCGGAAGCGCCGATCTCCTGATCGCCCTCGACATGCTCGAGGGGCTCCGTTACCGCCACTACCTGCGCGGGGGCGGGACTCTGGTGGCGAGCCGGAGCATCGTCGTCCCCACGTCGGTCTTCGTGCAGGAGCTGCCGTTGCCGACGGCGGAGACGGTGCAGGAGCGGCTCCCGGATGCCTGCCTGGTGGATGCGGCGGCCCTGGCGCGGGAGGCCGGCAGCCCCCTCGCCCAGAACGTGGTGATGCTCGGCGCCGCCTCGCCCTTCATCCCGCTCTCCGAGAGCGCGATGATCGAGGGGGTGCGGCGGTGCGTGCCGAAGAAGAGCACGGACGTGAACCTCCGCGCGTTCCAGCTCGGGCGGGATGCGTGCGGGGAGTGCAGAACGGGCGTATGAGCGACTGCGTCGGCAGGTTCCCCCTCGATACCGTCTGCCAGGGGGATGCCCTCGCGCTCCTGCCGGAACTGCCTGAAGCCTCGGTGGACCTGATCGTCACCGATCCTCCGTTCGCCATCGACTTCCGCGACCAGAGGAACAACTACAACCGCACCGGGGCCCGTGTCCTCCCGGGATACCGGGAGATCGGCACGGCGGAGTACGGGGAGTTCACCGGAGCCTGGATGCGGGAGGCGTTCCGCGTGCTGCGGGAGACGGGCAGCCTGTACGTCTTCTCCGGGTGGAACCACCTGAAGGAGATCCTGACGGCGCTGGATGCCAGCGGCTTCACCACGGTGAACCACCTCATCTGGAAGTACCAGTTCGGGGTGTTCACCCGCCGCAAGTACGTGACCAGCCACTACCACATCCTCTTCGCCGTGAAGGACCGCAGGAGGTACTACTTCAACAAGGTGGAGCACTATCCCGAGGATGTCTGGGTGGTCAACCGCGAGTACTGGACAGGAAGGATCAAGACGCCGACCAAACTGCCCCTGCAGCTCGTGGAGCGGATCCTGCCGTTCTCCAGCCGGGCCGGGGACCTCGTGCTGGATCCCTTCCTCGGTTCCGGGACGGTGGCGGTGGCGGCGAAGCGCATGGGGCGGCATTACCTGGGCTTCGAGATCGTGCCGGAGTACTGCGATCTCGCGCGAGAGCGGCTGGAGAACGGCGGACCGCCGTAGCGGGAACACTTCTCCGTCCCCAGCACCGCGAGCAGACCATGGCGGTGCACCGTAGTTCTGAAACCGCACCACGCTGGTGCACCTGCACCTTTGCATGCACCGTCCCTTAGCCGGATTGTCTGCCTTCCGGGCCTTTTTTCCCGGTTCCGGCATCGATGGGGATTCCCGATGGGATCTCGAAGAGGAAAGGTGATAAACGGAGCATTGAAGAACCACTCCGGGACCACCATGCGATTCAGCATCAGCATCCCCGATGATGAGGTCACCGTCATTGACGAGGAGGCCCGAAAATCGAACCTCTCCCGCTCGGAATGGATCCACCGCGCGGTGCACCAGGTGCTCACCGCGGGTGCACCAGCTGCACCACCGCCTGCACCGCTTCCCGAACCCGGCGAGCTGGAGGTCATGAAAGTGCAGCTTGCGGAGAGGGATCTCATGATCACCGAGTTGAAGCGGGACAAGACCTGGCTGCAGGGGCAGCTGGCCCTCTTGAACGAGCGGCTGCCTCCCCTGCTGTCGCCGCCGAAAGAATCCCTCTGGGAAAAGATCGCTTTCTGGAGGCGGGCAGGATAAGCCCGGGTCCAGTACTGGATGGGCACTCCCCCGAATATCGGTCAGGTGCGACCCCAACACGGCGCAACCGATCCGATACCGTCCTCCTGAAAAATGGAGCGCTGAGGGAGGGAATTGAACCCTCGTGGGGCAAAACGCCCCACAGGCTCTCCAGGCCTGCGCCTTACCGCTAGACTACCTCAGCAAAAATGCATCTATACCATTGGGCGGGGGCTTTCTTAATGCTATCTCTCGCGGATACGGGCGCTCGTTCAGCGGCCCGCCCTCTCCCCGCGGGTTCTCCATCCGCGGGCGTAGGTGCCGGGCCGCATCATCACGGCACGGGGCTGCACCACGAGCCCGGGCGCACCGGGCGTGAATGCCGATGCATCCACCAGCGCCGTGCCGAGGGCGACGAACTCCCCCCTCCGGCTGAAGATCGCCACGGCATCCCCCTTCCCGAAGGGATCCGCCTGCACCACGCCTACAGCGGCGAGCGCCGCGCCGTGGCAGATCGCGTCCACGGCCGTATCCCGCACGACCACCTTCGGGATGCCCGCGGCGGCGGTCTCCACCGGCAGGATCATCGCGTCGAGAGCGGTTCGGTCCCCCCCGCGGGCGTACACGGCGGCATCCTGGAGATCGTGGAGGGTGTGGCTGGCATCCTCCGTGTAGGAGCCCGAGCGGGTCCTCCTCAGCTCCTGCATGTGCGCCCCCACGCCGAGGGCGAGCCCCATGTGGTGGCAGAGGAGGCGGATGTAGGTGCCGGCATCGCAGGCAACGCGGAAGAGCACCGATCTGCCCTCCCTGTCCAGGATCTCGATGCTGTGGATGGTGCGGATCCGCAGGTTCCGCTTCACCGCGCTCTTCCGGGGAGGGCGCTGGTAGATCCGCCCTGTGAACTCCCGCGCGACCGCCTCCACCCGATCCTGCGGGACGTCGCCGTGCAGCCGCATGCAGCAGACGTACTCCTTGTCGCTGGAGAGCAGCAGCGGCGCCAGACGCACGGCCGGGCCGATCATGACGACCAGCACGCCCGAGACCTGCGGGTCCAGGGTTCCGGCGTGCCCCACGGGAGCGCCGAGGATATCGGCGGCCCAGGCGGCCACCTGGTGGCTGGTCGGCCCGCGGGGTTTGTCCAGGATCAGGATGCCCGCATCCGCCAGACGGTCGCCCTCCTTCATCGCTTCTCCCCGGCGCGTTCCGCGAGTGCGCGGAGCGTTCCCCGGATCGACCCGTCCCCGACGACCGCCGGTTCTATCCCGCGCTCCCGCATCGCCTCCGCCGTCCGCTCCCCGATCGCCATGAGCAGCAGGCCCTCGCGGCGGTCCCAGACCGCTTCCCGGAAGGACAGGGCGCTCGTGAAGAGCAGGGCGTCCGCACCCGCCAGGTCGAGGGGGACGCCGCTCTTCTGCAGGGAGTAGCAGCGCACCTCCTCGGCAGAGCCCCCCGCGGCGGCGATCGCCTCCAGCAGTGCGGGGTTCGGGATATCGGCGCGGGGTATGCCGACGCGCCGCCCCCGGAGCCAGCTCCCGACGAAGGGCACGAAATCGCGGGAGTAGAAGGACGGCAGCATCTCGGCGTCCACCCCCGCCTCCGCCAGAGCCCGGGCGGTCTGGGGTCCGATCGCGATGATCCGGATCCGCCGGGCGAGCAGGGGGGCGATCAGGCGGGCCGGAAGGGCGCTCGTGAAGAAGATGCCGTCGTACTCCCCGCGGTTCGCCGCGTCCGCAAACGCCCGGATCCTGTCGGGGTACACCTCCGCGGTCAGCGGCGAGACCGTGTAGCACTCGTGCCCGTACCGTCTGCAGAGATCGGAATCCCGGCTCTCCTTGCCGGGAACGCGGGTGATTGCAATCCTCATCCAAGATTCTATTCCCTCCGGGGATGATGACTGTATCTGTTGCCGGCGTGTGCGGCCCCGATCGCCCGATGTGACCCATCCTGCATGCATCCCCGATCGCCGGATCCCCCTCTCCGGGGTACCGTGCGACAGCCACGCAGGGGGGCTTTGAACCCCGATAGCCTCTCACCCCCCGGGCGATAGCGGGGGAGGTCTCGCCCCCTCCCGCGGGAATGCCGGCGCCCTCCGGGAATCTCAAGCTCGAAAATCCCACTATTTAATAGAACTCCTGCACACCTCTCTTTCGATGTGGGCCATCCTCCTCGGGACGCTTGCGGGCGTCGCCCTCGGGACCGTCAGCGGGCTCGTCCCCGGCATCCACGCCAACACCATGGCCGGCATACTCCTGGCCCTGGATGCCGCGCTGATCCCGATCCTGGGGGTGGAGCCCCTGGCCGCGGCGATGTTTGCCGCCCTGATCGCGCACAGCTTCCTGGACATCGTCCCCAGCACCTTCCTCGGCGTGCCGGATGCCGATACCGCGATCGCGGTGCTGCCGGCCCATGCACTCTGCCTCGCGGGGGAGGGGATCCAGGCGGTGCGGCTCTCGGCGCTCGGGAGCGCCCTCGGGGTGGCGATCGCCGTCCCCCTCTCGCTCGTCTTCTCCCTCGTCCTCCCCCTGGCCCAGCCGTTCCTGGACTGGGGCATCGGGATCCTCTTAATCGCCGTCGCCGGCTACCTGATCGTCGTCTCCGAGGCCCCGGGCTGGTCGTTCGGCGTCTTCATCGCATCCGGGGCGCTGGGGGTGTTCGCGTTCCAGAACGCCCACCTATCCTGGAACACCGTCGGGGACATGACCATTCTGATGCCGCTGCTCTCGGGGCTCTTCGGGCTGTCCGTCCTCCTCTTCTCCACCAGCGCCCCGATCCCGGAGCAGCGCCATACGCCCATCCCCCTGGGAGATCGCGAGATCGGCAGGATCTCCCTCATGGGCACGATCGCCGGTGCGCTGGTGGGCTGGCTGCCCGGGCTCTCCAACGCCACCGCGAACGCGCTCCTGGCCCCCGTCGTCGGCTACGATTCGGACGGGCGCTCCTACATCGTCGCCACCAGCGCCGCCAACACCGCCAATGCCATCCTGGGGCTCTCCGCCCTCTATGCCATCGCGCGGACGCGAAACGGCGTGATGGTGGCGATCGCATCCCACGATCTCCCGCCCTTCTGGCTGCTCCTCTTCTGCGGCGTCCTGGCTGCCTGCATCGCCTACCTCCTCACCCTGCGGCTCTCCCGACATGCGGTCTGGCTCAACGGCCTGAATGCGAGAAGGCTCAATTTCGGCGTCATCGGGGTGATCGCGATCCTCTCCCTGGCGCTCTGCGGACCCTTCGGCCTGTTCGTCCTGATCCTGGCCACCGCGATCGGCGTGGCTCCGCCCCTGGCGAACGTCCGGCGGGTATTCTGCATGGGCGCCGTGATGCTCCCCATCATCCTCCAATCCCTGGGATTCGGATTCCTCTAGCCCAGACGGACCAGCCCGAACATCGAACCGATATAGAGCCCGTAGAGGATCAGGAGCCCCGATGCCCAGAGGCGGGTCGCGACCCGCCGCCCGATGAAGAGGGGGAGAACGAGAAGCGCGAAGATCGGGACGGCCGCAACCTCCAGAGGCGATTCTATGGGGATGGAACGGATGAACGTGCCAGTCCCCATCACGAAGAGGAGGTTGTAGATGTTCGCCCCCATGATGTTCCCGACCGAGATCTCCCCTTCCCGCCGGAGCACACCGGTGAGGGCGGTGAAGAGTTCGGGGAGGGAGGTTCCGACGGCAACGAGACTGATCCCGATGACGAACTCGCTGATGCCAAACCCGCGGGCGATGGAGACGGCACTCTCGACGACCAGGTAGGAACCGGCGATCACCCCGAGGAGCCCCCCCGCCGTGTAGACGTAATCCATGCGCCCGTGACCGCCGAGGATGTAGACGATGTGCCTGCGGGTGCTCCAGAGCCGCCACAGGATGAGAACGAAGGCCGCCAGGAGCACGACGCCGGCGCGGACGTCGAACTGCCCCCGGAGGGCCAGAAGGCCGAACAGGATCGATGCCCCGAACATGAGCAGCCACTCGTTCGACCAGGGTATGCTTCCCCCGGTCCGCACCGCCTCCGGCCGCACGATGGCGCAGAGACTCAGGACGAGGGCGAGGTTCGCCACGCAGCTGCCCAGCACGTTGCCCACGGTCACCTCGGGAGTATCGAGAAGGAGTGCATCGATGTTCACGACGAACTCCGGAAGCGTGGTGCCGAAGGACAGGATGATGAAGGCCAGCAGAGTCTTGGAGACCTGCAGGCGCGTCGCAAGACCGCTTCCGCCGCGCACGATGAAGTCCGCTCCCGTTCCGAGGAGGAGGAGCCCGACGGAGAAGACGAAGAACGGGGCGACGGGATGCCAGGCCATCCGGAGAGCATCGTGCCGCTCTCTATAGATATTTAACTCCTCACCTCCCGCTAAGTAGTGTGACGCGGCGCTACTGGTTCGGGGATGTCGCGAACGGCGAGTGCGTCTCCTGCGCCTGCATCCGCAGGGATGCGGAAGGATGGGGCGGCTGGCTCGCCTCGATCCGCACGGACATGGAGACTTTCACTCCTCTGGACTGGACGGCGGCCCGGGACTGCGGCTGCGTGCGGGACCGGGAGGACTATATCCGGCAGGTCCGCGCCATCTGCATCCAGATCGCAGAGGCGAAGATCGCCGCGTACTACCGGAACCGCGACGTGGAGCTCGTGCAGATGGTGCGGACGCTCGACGAGCTCGACCGCGCCATCAACCTCCTCTCGGAGCGTGCGCTGGAGTGGTACCGGGTGCGGAACCCGAAGTCCAGCCGGAAGCTGCAGCCCTCGCAGGCGGGGAAGGCGCTCGCGCGGATCCAGGACGCCCCCCAGCCGCTGCTGGCGGTCCTGCAGGAGATCGAGCGCCTGCACGCGGCCCGCTCCGTGCTGGTGCAGGAGGTTGCCGCCACGGCGGAGACCGTGCTGCCCAATACGAGCGCCCTCGTCGGCGGGCTGGTCGCCGCCCGCCTGACCGCCCGTGCCGGCAGCCTCGAGGCGTTGATACGGCTTCCCGCCAGCACCATCCAGGTGCTCGGCGCCGGAAAGGCCCTCTTCGCGCACCTGCGGGCAGCCGCCCCGCCCCCGAAGCATGGCATCCTCTACCAGCACCGCCGGGTGCACAACGCTCCGCGGGCGGTGCGGGGGCGGGTGGCGCGTGTGCTCGCCGCGCAGGTGGCGATCGCCGCGCGGCTGGACTACTACCGTTCGGCACCGGTCCCCGAGTTCCTCGCAGAAGCCAACCGCAGAGTCGATGCGGCCGGGAGGCGGGCATGATCTGGATCGACGGCGTGCTGGTATCCCCCGGCAGAGGAGGGGCTTTCGGGGGGCGGATGCTGCAGGGCCACCGCATCTGGGACCCCTACCGCAGCAAACTCTCCGCTCTCTACCACCTGGGGAAAGGGGTGGACCTGCAGCCGGAGATGCGGGTGCTCTACCTCGGCGCGGCGCACGGCACCACGGTCTCCCACGTGGCCGGCTATGTCGATACGGTGTACGCCGTGGAGATCGCCCCCCGCCCCATGCAGGAGCTGCTGGAGGTCGCCCGCGCGAGGAGCAACATCGTACCCATCCTCGCGGACGCCGCCCGCCCGGAGGAGTACGCCCCGCTGGTGGAGGGTGTCGACCTGATCTACCAGGACGTGGCCCATCCCGACCAGACCCGGATCGCCCTGCGGAACCGTCCGTTCCTGAAGGAGGGCGGGCGGCTGATCCTGATGCTGAAGACGCGGAGCGTGGATGTCTCCGCCCCGCCGGAGACGGTCGCGGCGAGGGCCGCGGATGCGCTCGGGGCCCGGTACGCGATCCTCGCCTCGACCTGGCTCGTTCCTTACCACAGGGACCATGCGGCCTTCGTCTGCGAAGCACTGAAATAGGCCGGCCGCCATCCGGTAGGATAATGCCCCGGATCGTATCCAACCCGTTCACCATCCTGATGCTCTTCCTGCTGTTCATCGTCCTTCTCCTGATCTTTCCCCTCCTGCTGCTGGGTGTCATCGGGGCGGCGTTCGCCAAACTGGGTTTCACCTGGTTCGAGGTGCTCCTGATCCTCTTCCTGACCCTGATCGGGAGTTTCATCAACATCCCCGTCAGCACCGTGGAGAGCGAACCGCCGACCATCTACCAGTACTACTCCCCCTTCTTCGGGAGGATCTACCGGATCCCGGCGCCCTCCCAGACGACCACGATCGCCATCAACGTCGGGGGAGCCCTGATCCCGCTCGCGATATCGCTCTACCTGGTCTACTCCGCCGCGATCGCCGGCGGGGAGCATGGACTGCTGATCCTGCTCGCCGCCGGCGTCGCCGCCATCACCCTGCTCACGAGGTCGATCGCCCGCCCGGTCCGCGGGCTCGGGATCGTGACCCCGTTCTTCATCCCCCCGCTCGGGGCCGCCCTCGCCGGCATCCTCCTCAACGGGGGGTTCGGGGTGAACGCCGCGGTGATCGCCTACGTCAGCGGCACGTTCGGGACCCTGATCGGGGCCGACCTGCTCAACCTGCGGCGCATCCGGGAGCTCGGGGCGCCCATGGTCTCGATCGGCGGGGCCGGCACCTTCGACGGTATCTTCCTCACCGGCGTGATCGCGGCGTTCCTCGCGTGAGGGCGACCGTCCGCAGGATGCAACGGTCTTCTCGCGAACCGGGAGACGAAAAGAAGAGTAGCCCGGAGCAGATTCGAACTGCTGTCGCGGGATCCAGAGCCCCGCATGATTGACCGCTACACTACCGGGCTGCGCGTATACATGTTGATTCTCCAACCTCTTTAAAGTGATCGCCCTGTCCTGCCGCGGGGACGCGGCGGCCCTGCCGTTCAGGGGGCTCTTGCGCACCGCCGGCAGGCGGCGCAGACCTCTTCGACGGGCTGGATCTCCGCTCCCCGGCAGCAGAACGCCTCGATATCGTTCAGGTCCCGCTTGTAGTAGACGTGCGGCACGAGGGAGACATGGGTGTAGGAGCCGATCTCCGCACCCAGGCGGGAGGCGATCGACTGCTGGAGGCGCACCAGCGCGTACATGTTGGCCCCGGCGGCGCTCAGCATGTCGTTGGAGCGGAAGACGACTTTCATCTGCAGCCGTCCGCTGCGGAGGAGGCACTGGACCAGCTGGAGGCAGGGGCAGTCGTCCAGGTGCTCGTCGATGAGCGGGTTCCAGGTGATCGCGATCGCCCGGCGGCTGCTGGGCGCCGACTGAAGCTTCTTTACGATGTAGTCGATCTGGTCGATGTGGACCTCGCTCCCCCCCGCACGGAGCCGTTCCCCCCAGTCGAAGAGCCGCCCGTGGTAGTCGTACTCGAACCGGGCCACCGAGCCGTTGAGCAGGTGGTCGGCATACTGGTCCAGGAACCGCCGCTGGAAGCGGGAGCGGGAGCTTCCGAGAGGCTCGGTGAGCGGGGCGTCAACCTGCATCGCCAGCTCCTCGAACTCCACCGTCGCCTCGTCGTCCTCCGTCTCCAGCACCCAGCCCTTCTCCAGCACCATCTTGACCGCCAGCTCGTGGGCCCGGGCGATGCTGGGGGCCCGAATGATTCGCATGCCGGAGTAGTTGTGCGGGATGGCTTATAGCAGTAGGTATTCCTCTTCGACGCCGCCAGAGAGCATCTGCGGGGCGGTTCATGCGAAACGGTTCGATTGGAGATCAATCCGCCCTGTTTCCCCTGTGCATTTTATCGATCTCGATCGCAACAGACGGTCATTTGGATCATTCTTCCCACTTTGCGGGGGCGAGGCCTTCACGATCGAGAGAACGCAGGCACCGAGCGGTTCTCTGGAGAAAAGCGATGGCAGATTACAGGATTCATGCCTATCGCACTTAGGGGTAGGGGGTGCGCCCCCCGCTTGCGATAACCCCCCGGGAATACAATAATTCCCTATCCCGGGAGGCGGGACTGTTCGAGGCCACTCTGTCAATCCATTCTTTTGCTCCCCAATTCGGTTCTATCGCACGAAAGGGAGGGGGCCCCATTGTCCCACCCCCTGCTGGTGCAATATACGGGAGGAGAGAGATAGACGAGCGGGGGTCGGAGCCTCATTGCATTTTGTGGATTCGGAAAGGTCCGCACACGCCACATGCCGAATTCGTGTATGGACTGTCTGCACCCGTATTCCTGTCTCTCTGCCGGGACCATTCGCGGTTGCAGGCGCTCTATATATAATCGGCCCCATGCACCCCCGGCCGGCCCTGGTTTAATAGTGGAAGCCAATACCATGGAAATGCGAACCAGCAACTATTCAAGCAGCGGCCTCGTAATTTCCATTGCAGGAATTTCCAGCCCATTCATGGGGCGGGACCTGCACGCAAATTTCAACCACAAAAGATATATTAAGCGTTTCACAAATATTGGACATATATTCCGTAAAACGGAGTATAGGGCACGGTGAAGACGTATTCGACACACGTCGAATATCGTCGGGCGCCGTGCTCCAGAATACCAATGTTAAGGAGGAATTGAATGAAGAGTACGACGAAGTTGATGGTCGTCGCCCTGATGGTCGTTCTGACGGCAGCGCTGGCATCACCAGTAGCGGCGCTTCGTGCAGACAAGACTAATGTCAGTTCAGGCGACACCATCTTCGTATACGAAGACGATCTGAACTTCGACTTCGATGTAACGGAATTCCGTTACTACCCGAATGGAGTAAATGAGGCTCCGACCGAGTTCATTCAGGTTGCAGATGCTAATGCATTCGATGTCAGTGCATCTGCATTCCCGGATGTCGGAACCGCTGGACGCCTCTATTATGCCGTCAACAACGGGGTCGTAACCAATAACACCGTTATTGTCAGAGTTCCATCCCTTACCTTCAGCGCGGTAATCGATGATGCGAGGGATATCGACTCCGTGAACGGGCAGACGGTCTCCAGGGCAACCAACCTGTCCTTCAAGATCGGTAGCAATGTGCCGGCTGCATTCAGTCCCGCTACTGCTAGCTACAATGTAACTGTAGAGGTTACAACCCCCAACGGCGGTAAACTCACCACATTCGGTGGCCAGAGCATGTCACAGGTTGATCTGACCGGTTCTACAACGAAGATCGAGCCGATTGTTCTCAGCAACGTCGCTGCGGGCACTTACACGGTTCTTGCTAAGTGGGCAGATGACAGTGCAGGCCCAGGTACGACTCCAGCAAACGATCTCTACAGGGAAGCTCCGGACTCCAACACCATCTCGTTCACCGTCTCGACCAAGGCAATCAGCATCGAGTCCAACAAGGAGACTGTCGTTCGTGGCAACAACTTCGTGACCACGATCAGCGGCGAGAGCAACCACCCGTACTTCGTGTACGTCCAGTCGGCCGGAGTGACCAGTCCCAACACCTACCCGCTGATCCTCGATGGACAGTCCGGGGTCGTCATTCAGACGTCTCTGCCAGACTATATCACAAATGAGGCAAACGCCACTAACACAATGGCACGCGTTACTACAACTGCAGGCGGCACCCGCCCCATCGAGTGGAACACCACTACGTCGACCAAGGATACGACCTACACCATCAGAGTGGTTGATGCCGCAGAAGGCGTAACAACCCGCGCTGACGACACCGTCAGGGTCCGGGTCGAGAAGGGCAGAGTCACCATCACCCCAGAGGGCACCGGTGCATTCTACCTCGGCGAGGAGATCACCCTGAGCGGTACTAACACCGAGAGCGACAATGTCTACCTCTTCATGACCGGCCCCAACCTGGCAACCAATGGCGTCCCGCTGACGAACATCTCTGTGGCAACAACCACCGATGACGAAGGAACGTTCACGGTCGATGACGTCGAAGCCGACGATACATGGGAGTTCAAGTGGAACACGGGCACCATCGAGGGAGGCCTGCTGGATGCCGGAACCTACACGATCTATGCAGCATCCGATGCGGTGAACAAGGCTGATATTACTCGGGCCCAGTATGCAATCGCTTCCATCCAGCTACGGAAGGGTTTCGTTACCGCCACGGTGAGCACCCAGGTGGTTGCCCAGGGCGATGACCTGACCATCACCGGTACGGCAGAAGGTAAACCCGACAACCTGAACATCTGGATCTTCGGCAGGAACTTCCGCCAACTGACGACTACGGACGTTGAGGACGACGGTACCTACGAGTTCGAGCTCGACACCACCGATACCATGTCCACGGGCCAGTACTTCGTGGTTGTCCAGCACCCCATGGGCAATGGTATTCCGGATATCACCGCCAACTTCACAACCGGAAATAACGTACGGGCAATCTTCGGTAACTCGGCCGGTACGGCTCCGAACTTCGGTCCGGTCTTCCTGAGTGGACTGCAGGCATCCGACGCGGCCCAGGCACTGATCGACGCTCTCAACTCGGCGAACGTGGACGACACCTACACGCGGCTCACGTTCCTGATCGAGGCGCCCTGGATCACCATCGACCCCGTCGGTGACCACCAGGTAGGCGACACCTTCACCATCACCGGTACGACCAACCTCGCAGAGGGCGACCAGCTCCTGGTCGAGATCCAGTCCGCCGCCTTCTCCCCAACCGAGAAGACCGTAACGGACGGATTCAGCGGTCAGACCGGCACGGTTGAAGTCCAGAAGGGCGACGCGGTCAACACCTGGTCCTTCGAAGTGGATGCATCCACCTTCCGCCCCGACCAGTACATCGTGACCGTCGAGTCCATCGAGGCAGCCGCGGCCAGCACCTCCACGACATTCAACATCGTCGAGAGGACGACAACGCCCACGCCCACGGCGACGACCCCGGTCGCAACCACCCCGCCCGCCGAGACCACCACTGTACCGCCAACCACCCCCGCGACCCCTGTCCCGACCCAGCCCGGGTTCGGTGCCCTGATCGCTCTGGTGGGCCTTGGCGCTGTGGCGTTCCTGGTGCTGCGGAGACACTAATCCCAACCTTTTTATCGCTTCGAAGTTTCCAGCACTGTTCTCCGATCTCTGGGGCAGTTTATTCAGCGAAGTTCAGTTTTAATATCATCCAATAGGGATGGCATGTTCCAGGCTGCGATTCCGCGGGCCCTGCTAATCTAGAATTTCACATAACCGATTGGAA